>JAQTYP010000220.1 GCA_028688235.1 Methylomonas sp. | reverse complement strand
AGTCGTCGCAAAAAGGCTTGTAGACTTGGTCGCCGCTGCGGCGGAAGCCTTGTGCTATCAGTTGGGTATAAAAGGGTGTGTTCATCTCGAAATCGGGGTGAGTCACCGCGGACCTAGCCATGTGCCCGTCGAGATAGCTGCATTTATGTTCGGCGCTTAGCCATAAGGGTACTGAGATCATCGCAGCCAGGCGCGTGCCGCGGGTGGGTGTTGGCAATGGCTGGCTAGTAGGTCTGCAAACACTTTGCGGGGGATCTCCTCCGCCCCCAGAGTGAGCAGATGCCCACTGCTGACTTGGCAGTCTATCAGTGCGTAGCCCCAGTCAGTCAGTTGTCTGACCAAATGGACGAAAACGACTTTGGAGGCGTCGGTGGCCCGGTGAAACATCGATTCGCCGAAAAAAACCCGGCCTATGCCTATGCCATACAAACCGCCTACCAATCGTCCGTCCTGCCATGCTTCGAAACTGTGAGCGATACCCTGTTCGTGTAACGAGCGGTAGGCGTTTTTCATGTCCCTGGTGATCCAGGTGCCGCCTTCGGCGCGGCGCGGCGCGGCGCAGGCGGCAATGACCTCTGAAAAGGCAAAGTCATAGCGAATTTCGAACGCTTGCTTGCGTAGAGTTTTGGCGAGACTGCGGGATATCTTAAGATGCGCGGGAAACAGCACCAGCCTCGGATCCGGAGACCACCACAAGATGGGTTCTCCGGGGTTGAACCATGGAAAAATGCCGTGGCGATAGGCGTCGACGATGCGCCGAGGGGACAGGCAGCCGCCGACCGCGATCAAGCCGTTGGGTTCGGAAAGGGCTTGATCGAGCGGAGGAAATGGTTGTCCGGGGTTGAATGGATCGAGAACGGTGAGTTGCATCGGCGCTGAGGCGGGATCATCGCTTCGACGATCCCGTAAGTGCTTAACGGCTTGTTTCGTCCAGGAATTTTTCGGCATCCAAGGCAGCCATGCAACCGGCGCCCGCCGAGGTGATGGCCTGCTTGTAATGTGAATCCATGACGTCGCCGGCTGCGAACACCCCAGGCACGCTGGTGGCGGTGGCGTTGCCGTCTATGCCGCTTTTGACGACGATGTAGCCGTGTTTCATGTCCAGTTGACCGGTAAAAATATCGGTGTTCGGCGTATGACCGATCGCGATGAATACGCCGTGTACATCGATATCCTTGGTCGAGCCGTCCTGGGAGTTTTTGATGCGGATCCCGGTAACCCCCATGTCGTCGCCGAGCACTTCATCCAGCGTGTGGTTCCATTCGATGCGGACATTGCCGTTTTGGGATTTTTCTAACAGTTTGTCGGCCAGGATTTTTTCTGAGCGGAATTTGTCGCGTCTATGAACGACGATGACTTCCGATGCGATATTGGCCAAATATAAGGCTTCTTCGACTGCGGTATTGCCGCCGCCAATCACGGCGACCGGTTTGTTGCGGTAGAAAAAACCGTCGCAGGTGGCGCAGGCGGACACGCCTTTGCCTTTGAAGGCTTCTTCCGACGGCAGCCCCAAATATCGGGCGGAAGCTCCGGTGGCGATGATCAAGGCGTCGCAGGTATAAACGCCGGTGTCGCCGGTCAGCGTATAGGGGCGTTTGGACAAGTCGGCGGTATGGATGTGATCGAAGATGATTATGGTGTTGAAACGTTCGGCATGGCGCAGCATTCTGTCCATGAGTTCCGGGCCTTGCACGCCCTCTACGTCACCCGGCCAGTTGTCGACTTCTGTTGTTGTGGTCAATTGGCCACCTTGTTGCATGCCGGTAATCATGACTGGGTCGAGATTTGCGCGTGCGGCGTAAACGGCGGCGGTATAGCCGGCCGGGCCGGAACCTAAAATCAACAATTTGCAATGTTTTGCATCAGCCATAGAGGCGGTCTCCAAGAGTCGGGTTAATACCGGAAATTATACGGGCAATTGCAGGGGGATAAAACCGTTAATCGAGCGTTAATTCGTAGGCCTTTTCAACTCGAACCGAAAATTCCGAAAACATAATCCTAAAAACCGCAGTTGGTCCATGGAAAGTACGAAATACGCGAAAGAAATCAGTTCGTTGCTCGATTTTCTCCGGGGTAGTGATCCAAAATCAGCAACCAATTGAAAATTCAAGTTATTTTCGTGGAGTGCGATTCAAACTGAGGCGTAGTAATCTAGTCCGCCTTACCGCCTGATTTGATAAGAGAGGAAGCTATGCTTTTGAGTGACGAGGCCCTGCTGGAACACCTGAATAGCGGGCTTCAATGGGTGTTGGTGGGACTGCTTGGGACATAAAAACCCCGCTAAGCTTTGTGGCTTGCGGGGTTCTGGGTAGACTTGGGCCTGTCTGGGACAGGTTTAAAATCTACAAACTGTAGTACATGTCGAACTCAACCGGGTGAGTGCTCATGCGCAGACGTTGTACGTCTTGTTTTTTTAGGTCGATGTAGCCATCGATGGCGTCGTCGGTGAATACGCCGCCGCGGGTCAGGAACTCGCGGTCCGCATCCAGAGCGTCCAGGGCTGAATCCAGTGAGAAGGCCACTTGTGGAATGGCTTTTTCCTCTTCTGGCGGCAGGTCGTACAAGTCTTTATCCATCGCATCGCCGGGATGGATTTTGTTTTGGATGCCGTCCAGACCCGCCATCAGCATGGCCGCAAAAGCCAGGTATGGGTTAGCGGTCGAGTCGGGGAAGCGAACTTCGATACGACGAGCTTTTGGATTGGTGACATAAGGAACGCGGATAGATGCTGAACGGTTACGTGCGGAGTAAGCGAGCATTACCGGAGCTTCGAAACCTGGGACCAGACGTTTGTAGCTGTTGGTGGAGGCGTTGGTCAATGCGTTCAAGGCTTTGGCATGTTTGATGATGCCGCCGATGTAGTACAGCGCGGTTTCAGACAGGCCGCCATACAGGTTGCCGGTGAACAGGTTGACGCCACCTTTAGCCAGAGATTGGTGAACGTGCATGCCGCTGCCGTTGTCGCCAACCAGCGGTTTGGGCATGAAGGTGGCGGTTTTGCCGTAGGCGTGTGCTATGTTGGTGATGACGTATTTCAGTTCCAATACCTCGTCGGCTTTTTTAACCAGGGTGTTGAATTTAGAACCGATTTCGCATTGACCCGCAGTTGCCACTTCGTGGTGGTGTACTTCTATGGTTTGGCCCATTTCTTCCAGAACCAGGCACATCGCAGAGCGCATGTCCTGGAATGAGTCGACGGGCGGCACGGGGAAATAGCCGCCTTTGACACCGGGACGGTGGCCGATGTTGCCATTTTCATAGACTTTTTCCGAGTTCCATCCGGCTTCTTCGGAGTCGATTTTGTATGAGCAGCCACCCATTTCGGCCGACCAGCGGACGTCGTCGAAAATGAAGAATTCGTTTTCCGGTCCGAACAGTGCGGTGTCGGCAATGCCGGTAGATTGCATATAGGCTTCGGCGCGTTTGGCGATTGAGCGTGGGTCGCGGCCGTAACCTTGCATGTCTTTAGGCTCGATAATGTCGCAACGCAGGATCAGGGTTTTGTCGTCGAAGAAAGGGTCGATTTTGGCGGTGCTGGCATCCGGCATCAAAATCATGTCTGATTCATTGATGTGTTTCCAACCGGCAACCGATGAACCGTCGAACATTTTGCCTTCTTCGAAGGTGTCTTCATCGACAGTGTGCGCTGGGTAAGTCACGTGTTGCTCTTTACCGCGCGTATCGCAAAAACGAAAATCGACAAATTTGATGTCGTTTTCTTGCATCATTTTTAAAACGTTATCTACTGACATCGGCCAAGGTCTCCTACAGTGTCGTTGTTATAGTTTAGTGGGTGTAAAAATGAGGTTAACAATATCATCAAACTGAACAAAGAGCCACAGCAACGAAGGTTAATTTTTATCGTTGCTGGTGCTCTATGCGGATGAATCGCCGTTAGCTGGTTTTGATTAGAATGTAACGATCATGTCCATAGATACGGCGATTTGGTCGTTTTCTGTGCCGTCATCAAATGGGTGAGCGGCGCCGTTGGCGTCGAACCAGTCGTAACGCACTTCGGGGCGTAGTTTCAGCCATGAAACAGGGGTGTAGTTTACCCCGCCGGTAACGGCATAGTAGCTGCCGGCAAAGCCGGTACGAATGCCCGCGGCATCTCTAAACCATTCGCCGCGGACGCCCGCGGCCAGTTTGTCGTTGATGTCGTAAGACAGATAATTATTGATACCGTACCAGTCTGCGTCGTCTTCACCGCCGGGAGCGCCTCTTTGCATGACGCCGTAATCATGTTGCAGGACGTAATGAAATTTTTCGGTGAAATTGTGTTGCAAAACGGCGCTGTACATCGTGGTGTTCAGCGCGGCGGTTTGGCTTTGGTCGCCGCTGATCAGGCTTAATGCCAAGGACGTATTCGAGTCGTCGGTCGTAAAGGTTGCGCCGCCTAGAAAATTCCATGCGCCCGGATTTTCTCGGAAGTTATCCCAACCCATTACCGCGCCGCCGGTCACGGAGATGTTGTTATTGATTTCATAGCTCAACAAGGCGCCTGTGTGAGTGAATGGTTCGCCATACAGCATGGTGTACGCGTGCGAATAGAAGAAGTTGTCCGGCGAGGTCACGACTTCATAACCGATGAGGGTGTAGAAGTGACCGATTTTGGCGGTTATACCGTTGCCGAACGGGGCGTAAATTTCGGCATAAGCTTGAGGGAATGCCACGTCGTAGAAGCGTTCGCCTTCTCCGGGGGAGTTGCCGTTATTGCGAGGGATGAGCCTGTTGTCCCAGCCGGTAGCTTGAGTTTTGCGGGAATCCGTGCCGAACATGAAGTCGAAACGTCCACCGAAATCCCATTTATCGCCTTTGTTTACGGCTTTTTCAATAAATAGGTTGAGCTGATTCAGCTGAAATTCGTTGATGCGATCATTGAAGCTGATTGGAGCGTTCGAATTGGTGTACGAATTGTGTGAGGCGTAGGTAATACCACCGCTTGCCCAGCCGCCGATAGTCGTGTTGTTTTTTTCCAGAAAACTGCTGCCATTCATGTTATGGCCCGACAAGGATTCAATCATGCCGGCATCTTCAGCGGTGACATAAGCCGGTATGAGTGTCAGGCCGCTGGTAATGAGTGTGGGTATTATTTTTTTCATATAGCTTCTCCAATAAAGACTCGTATTCGTAAAAGCACAAGTCATGCCATTACGTAAACTATTGATAATTAGGTGATATGGGTGGGGTTGTGCTGCAAGATGAGGCGTTATCGCACCATCATGGTGCGTTATCTGCACCAGGGTTGTTGCCAAAAACCAATATTTTGTTGTTGCTTTGCAAGTCGGTGTGCAGCTTTTGTGTTCGAAGGGGTATCTGTAGCCGGCAGTCATGGTTTATTGGCATGGTCCAAAATGAGGCGTTTTGCGCCAAGTTGGTGCTATAAAGTTAGACTAAATCGCAAATTTGTCGACATTTCTATATAAAACATGGGGGTATATATTTGGCACATTACCTGCTTGAGTCGAGTTGAAGTTATTCGCAAGTCTGCCGAGGTATTTTTATGAACCAAAGAGGTGCCTATTTATGAAGCTAATTACAGCAATTGTTAAACCCTTTAAGCTCGATGATGTTCGTGAAGCATTGTCGGAAATCGGCGTCTCAGGCGTCACCGTGACCGAAGTCAAAGGCTTCGGGCGCCAGAAAGGTCATACCGAACTCTATAGAGGTGCCGAGTATGTCGTCGACTTTTTACCCAAGGCCAAAATCGAAGTGGCTGTGGCCGATAGCCTGGTAGAGCAGGCTGTCGAGTCTATCGTAAAAGTGGCTAATACCGGCAAGATTGGCGATGGCAAAATTTTTGTCAGCAATTTAGAGCAGGTTGTTCGAATCAGAACCGGTGAGTCCGGCGAAGAAGCCCTTTAATCGAATAGGAGAGGCAAGTGGAAAACTTAAATAAAGTCGTTGAATTGAGTTATGCGCTGGACACGTTTTATTTCTTGGTTTGCGGTGCATTAGTCATGTGGATGGGTGCCGGTTTTGCAATGTTGGAAGCGGGACTGGTCAGGGCTAAAAATACCACCGAGATTTTGACCAAAAATATCGCGTTGTTCGCTATCGCCTGCACGATGTATTTATTGTGCGGTTACGGCATCATGTACCCCAGCGAGGCTGTAAATAGCGTCTGGCCGGGCATTAACTTTTTAATTAGCCCCGATCACACTTTGGAAGAAGTATTAGCCAGCAACGGCGAGACTTATTATTCCGGATTGTCCGATTTCTTCTTTCAAGTCGTGTTCGTCGCGACTTCCATGTCTATTGTTTCCGGTGCGGTCGCTGAACGTAT
>JAQTYP010000219.1 GCA_028688235.1 Methylomonas sp. | reverse complement strand
ACGAAGTGTGCCATTCTGGATGATTCGAGCCGTCTTGCCAATCGATAACGCCAAATTCGTAACAGATCTATGAAATTTACATTGTTTAAGCGCTCCTTTCGGTTTAGTTGGATAGGTTTAAGCGTTTATTTGCTGTTGGTGACGTTGTTATGCAGCCTGGGATTCTGGCAACTCGACCGGGCTGACCAAAAGCGTGCGCTGTTATCGCAGCAGCAAGTGGCAATCGAAGCCGGCAGCATAGACATGAATAAGCAGTCGATAAACGATTCGCAGTCGCTAAGATACCGAAAAGTCGTCATGACGGGACGTTACGATACGGTGCATCAGTTTTTGATCGACAATCAGGTCGTCGACGGCAAAAGCGGCTATTTCGTGTTGACGCCGTTTTTCATAGAAGGGCAAAATTTTGCGGTCTTGGTAAACCGCGGATGGGTTGAACTCGGCAAGGATAGGAATAGCTTGCCGGACGTGAGCTTAGTTGGCGGACAGACTCGCGTCTCGGGGCGGATCAATCAATTCCCGTCGGTAGGCTTAAGATTGAAAGGTGCCGAAATTCCAACAGATACTTGGCCTTCGGTCGTGCAAGTCGTCGATCACCAGGTATTGTCCGAAAGGCTGGCTTATGCCATTGCCGCTTACCAAATAGAATTGGACGCATCGGCTGAGGAGGGCTATAAGCGCGATTGGAAAGTCGCTGTGGCTATCCCGCCTGAAAAGCATCTGGCCTATGCAGTACAATGGTTCGCTTTGGCCTTAACCCTAACCATCCTGTTTATTTGGATAAGCGCAAGAAAACGTAGTGAATACACAGCTTAAGAAAAATCGCGTCACCATTTTGGTGATTTTTGCGATGACTATCATTCCCTTCGGGATTGCCTGGTTTTTTGCCGGCAATCCCGACAAAATCAAATTGGGCACCAACAACGGCGATCTGCTTACACCGCCCTTGACGACTGAATTAACCGATTTTTCGGGTTACGACGCGTTTTCCGCAGAAAATATCGCCGAATTGAAAGGCCACTGGATATTGATCAACCCGGTGCGGCAAGCCCAGTGCGAGAAAGCCTGCCAGGAGGGTTTATACAAAACCCAACAGATAACTTTGATGATGGGTAAAGACATTGCCCGCATACGCCGGCTGGCCTTAATCTTTAACCAAGACCATCAGCCTTTACCTAAGCAATGGCAAGACGATGCCCGTTTATTGAAAGCCGTACCGTCAGCGGCCTTGAAGGACACATTGAAAGGGATAGAAGGCGGTGCGGAACCAGGCGGACTATTGATTATGGATCCCTTGGGTAATCTGATGATGAAGTACGGCCCCGGTTACGATCCCTATCAGGTTAGGAACGACTTGAGCAAGTTATTACGAATTTCACAAATCGGTTAGACACATGTTTAGAAAGCTTACATTAATCAGCGCCTTATTGGTGTTAATCGTTATCGTCATGGGCGCCTATGTTAGGCTGTCGGACGCCGGATTGGGTTGTCCGGATTGGCCGGGATGTTACGGTGAGGCCTTCGTTAGCGATAGCGCGGAGTTCCAAGCCACCGCCAAAGCCGCTTTTCCCAATCATCCTCTGGATGTCGCAAAAGCGTGGAAAGAAATGACTCACCGCTATCTGGCCGGCGCATTGAGCATCTCCGTCTTGGTCTTGTTCGCGATGTCTTGGCGGGTGAAAGAACAGCGTCCGGCTGCTATAGGCTGGACTAGCGCATCGTTGGTGTTGATCGTTTGTCAATCCGCATTGGGTATGTGGACGGTCAGCTTGAAGGTTATGCCTTTGGTCGTGACTGCGCATTTGTTGCTGGGGCTAGTTACGTTTTGGGTCATCGGTTGGGTTTATTTACGGGTTAATCCCGTTACTGGCGTGCGAGCGCCGAAGTTCGGGCTAAGCCGGTTTGCGTTGTTCGCGATGCTGGTATTGCTGCTGCAAATCGCCTTGGGTGCATGGGTCAGCAGCAATTATGCGGCCTTAGCCTGTACCGATTTTCCGCGCTGCCAAGGTCAGTTCTTGCCGGATACGGGTTATGCCGATGCGTTCAATTTTAGGGCACCGGATGGCAATGCGCTGTCGGCGGCCGCTAAAGTCGCGATTCATGCCTTGCACCGAATCGGCGGCTTGATCGCCTTTATCGTATTATCGCTAATGATGCTGACCGCTACTTCGGAGCAGTATCCCAAAGCCGTACGCCGCAGCGGCGTGCTGCTTAGCGCATTGCTGTTGGTGCAGATCGTTCTTGGGATTTTCAGCGTCAAACACGGCGTGCCATTGGCATTGGCGGTCGCACACAACGCCTTTGCGGCATTGTTGATGCTGCCGCTGTTGGGTATTTATTTCTTCAGCAAATATGCGTTGCCGGATGAGACGGCGGAAACAGAGGCGCCGCTCGAAGAGATCGCAGCCGAAAGAGTCGCCGCCGAAATACCGGTCGAGCCGGAATCGCTTTATCAACGTCTGACCAAGCAACTGAAAAGAACCCGCGGCAGTCTGGGCGATGCGATAGCCAGTTTGACGCTGGGCGAAAGCGCCGTCACCCGCGAATTGCTGGACGATGTGGAAGCCAATTTATTGATGGCCGACCTGGGTATGGAGACCACGACTCGAATCGTCAATCATCTCAGGGAAAATCTGGAAAAAGATCAGTTGAAAGACGTCGATGCCTTGGGGTTGGCGCTGAAACAGAATTTATACGACATGCTGCTGCCTTGCAGCCGGCCTTTGCAGATAGCCAAACAAGAGGGACCTTTCGTTATTCTGGTTGTCGGTGTCAACGGGGCCGGCAAAACCACGTCTATCGGCAAATTGGCGCACAGACTGCAAGCCCAAGGCCATAGCGTCATGTTGGCGGCCGGCGACACTTTCCGAGCGGCCGCGGTCGAGCAATTACAAACCTGGGGCGAACGCAACAACGTACATGTCGTCGCTCAACATACCGGTGCAGATTCGGCGTCGGTGATTTTCGACGCCTTGCAATCGGCGAAAGCCAAAGGTATCGATGTTTTGATCGCCGACACCGCAGGCCGTTTACATACCAAGTCGAATTTGATGGACGAATTGGCTAAGATAAAGCGCATCATGACCAAGCTGGACCCATCGGCACCGCACGAGGTGTTGTTGGTACTGGATGCCGGAACCGGTCAAAACGCGTTGTCGCAAGCGCGTTTGTTCAACCAGGCTGTCGGTCTGACCGGCATCGCGTTGACTAAGCTGGACGGGACGGCTAAAGGCGGGGTAATCTTTGCCTTGGCTAATCAATTACAAATACCCATTCGCTTCATCGGTGTAGGCGAGGCCATCGAAGACTTGCAGGATTTCGATGCCAAGACTTTCGTCGATGCGTTGTTTGTGAAAGACTAAGACCATGTTGAGATTCGAGCACGTCAGCAAGCGCTATCCCGATGCCGGCGAGGTATTAACGGATATTAGCTTTCATTTGGCGCGCGGCGAAATGGCTTTTCTGACCGGACGTTCCGGTGCCGGCAAGAGCACCTTGTTGAAATTGATCGCAATGATGGAGCAATGCTCGCGGGGCAATGTATTGCTGGAAGGTAAGAACATTACCCGAGTCGGCGACAGACAGATACCCTATCTGCGCCGAAATCTGGGCTTGATTTTTCAGGACTATAAATTGCTGAACGATAGGACGGTCTTCGATAACGTGGCTTTGCCACTGATCGTTGCAGGGTTCGGGCATCAGGAAGTTTCCCGACGGGTCAGGGCAGCACTGGATAAAGTCGGTTTGCTTGGCAAGGAAAGGAAGCACCCCTTATCTTTATCGGGAGGCGAGCAGCAGCGCGTCGGCATAGCCAGAGCGATCGTCAACAAACCCAAACTGATACTGGCCGACGAGCCGACCGGCAACCTCGATCCGGATCTTTCGGCCGAGGTCATGCACATGTTCGAACAGTTCGTGCAGGTCGGGGTGACCGTGTTGGTTGCCACTCACGACATCGAGTTGATCACGAGACTAGGTCACCGAGTCTTACACCTCGATAAAGGCCGTTTGCAAGCGGGGTCAGAATGAGACGCCACCGACAGCATAAGCAGACCGTGCGGAAGCGCACCCACGATAGGGTCAAGGAAAGATTCGAAGCTTATCTGCTCAATCACGCCCATGGCTTGTTTTCCAGTCTTGGGCGTTTGAGCCGTACGCCCTTTACGACGGCGATGACCGTCGTGGTATTAGCTATTGCGATCGCGTTGGCTGGTTGTTTTTATATTCTGGTCGCGAACGTTCAACAGTTGACCGGTAGTCTGCAATCCAGCAATCAAATGTCGCTGTTTTTGAAAGATCAGATCAATGAAGCCAGCGGACAAAAATTGGCTGAACAACTGATGCAAAACGCCGATATCGACAGCGTAAAATTCATTAGCAAGAAGCAGGCGATGGACGAATTCAAGACGCACAGTGGTTTTGGCGAAGCCTTGAATACCCTGGAAAACAATCCATTGCCGAACGTGATCCAGGTGTTGCCGAAAAACGTCTTGGATAGCCGCGAATCTTTGGATAAGCTGATGGCGGAATTCAAACAAATATCGGAAGTCGATTTCGTGCAAGTCGACATGCAATGGGTCGATCGCTTGCAAGCCATCATGCGCATAGCCGGGCGCGGCGTGACGGTGGTCGGAATATTGCTGGGTTTTGCCGTTACCTTCATCACGGGTAACACGATAAGGCTGGAATTGCATAATCGCCGGGACGAAGTGTTTATCTCCAAATTGGTCGGCGCTACCCATGCATTCATCCAGCGGCCGTTTCTCTATGCCGGCTTTTGGCTGGGCTTCATCGCCGGATTTGCCGCCTGGTTGATCATTACCATCATGCTGTTGATATTGGAGTCGCCGGTGGAAAATCTTTCTTCTTTATATGATAGCTCGTTCGAATTACTGTATTTTAGTTTTTCCGAGTTTATATTGCTGTTGATGATGGCGTCCGGCTTAGCGGTATTGGGCTCCTGGGCAGTATTGCATTACCAATTGCGTTTGATCAAACCGGAATGACATGACCAAGTTCTGGGAAACGAAAACTTTAGCCGAGATGACGACCGAAGAGTGGGAGTCTTTATGCGACGGCTGCGGCAAATGTTGTTTGATCAAGCTGGAAGACGAAGATACAGGCGAAATCGCGTTTACCAGCGTGGTGTGCGACTTGATAGATCTGGAAACTTGCCGCTGCACCCGCTACAGCGAGCGCTGTACCTTGGTGCCGGAATGCATAGACCTGAAGCAACACGATTTCGCCGAATATAAATGGTTGCCGGCGACATGCGCTTACCGCCTGCTGACCGACGGCAAATCGTTGCCGGATTGGCATCCCTTGGTCTCCGGCACTTCCGAATCGGTCAAAGACGCGGGCGTCTCTATTTGCAGTTATGCGATAAAAGAAGCCCAAGTCGATGATCCGGAAGATCACATCATAGAATGGCTAAGCTGAGACTAACATCATATGGCGATAAACGAATGAAAAACGCATTCTTGTTAAAACTCTTAGAACCTCTCGCCACGCTGGCCAGCGGCATAGGTAAGCGCAAAAAACTCTTCATCCTGATCTATCATCGTGTGCTCGACGAACCCGACTTCATGCGTCCGGATGAAGTGGATAAGGAGGCATTTACTTGGCAGATGGAATTGCTGGCCAAGCATTTCAACGTCTTGCCGCTGGCCGAAGCGTTGGAGCGCATGCAAAGCGACACTTTACCGCCCCGTGCTGTTTGCGTTACATTCGACGATGGTTATGCTGACAATTACACCAATGCATTGCCTATCCTGCAAAAGTTCGGACTAACAGCTACATTTTTCATCGCCAGCGGATTTTTGGATGGGGGGAGGATGTGGAACGATAGTGTCATCGAGGCGGTGAGAAATTTTGATGGCACTGTATTGGATTTAAGCGAAATAGGCCTAGGTTTATTCGATACAGCCGATGCCGATCGAAAATGTCAGAGTGCGCAAGAAATCATTCAACAAATCAAGCATCAATCGTTTGAAGAGCGAAGCAGATGCATAGATTTTATCGTTACTAAGTCGCAAAATTTGCCTAACGATTTGATGATGAGCAGTGAGGAGTTAAAAAAAATACATCAGAGCGGGATGGAAATTGGGGGGCATACAGTTAATCACCCTATATTGGCAAAACTGGACGAGCAAGCCGGCAGCAGAGAAATATCAGATAATAAAGCGTTTCTGGAACAATGGCTAGGCACCAAGGTGATATATTTTGCATATCCTAATGGAAAGCCGGAAACGGATTATTTGCCACTGCACGTGGATTGGGTGAAAAAAGCCGGTTTTCATGCGG
>JAQTYP010000218.1 GCA_028688235.1 Methylomonas sp. | reverse complement strand
GCGCACGCCGGTGCCGTCGTGGGTCGGGTAATCGTCGCCGAATACGGACAACATCGGCAGTTTGCCAATGGCAACTTGCGATAGGTAGGGCATCAAGTTATTCGGTATGCCGTTGGGATCTTCGCCTATCAGGCCGCTGACGTGGGCGCCTATCGGATTGAAATAGCGCAGGATAACGATTTTCCAGGGCTGTGGATTTGGGGAGGGCAGGGCATCCGAGGCACTGGTGTCGCGCAGGATTTCCTCTATGAACAGCTTGGTGCGGCCGTAAGGGTTGGTCGCTTGCAGCGGAAAGTCTTCGGTGATAGGGACGGTATGCGGGTCGCCGTAAACGGTCGCCGACGAACTGAATACCAATTTCCTGACGTTATGCGCGGCCATTGCCTTCAGCAGCACCAGGGTGCCGGAGATGTTGTTTTGATAATAATCGAGCGGCAATTGACAGGATTCGCCGACGGCTTTGAGTCCGGCAAAATGGATCACGGCATCTATGGCGCTTTGTTCGAAAATACGATGAAGCGCGGCCCTATCGTTGATGTCGGCTTGATGAAATTCTAAGGAGCGTCCGGCGATCTTTTCGACTCTATGGATGGCTTCTATCTTGCTGTTGCTGAGATTGTCGACGACGACGACATCGAAATCGTTGTCCAGCAGCTCTATGCAGGTGTGGCTACCGATGTAACCGGCACCGCCGGTGACCAGAATCTTTGGTTTCATAATCAAATTCCATTGAGTTAACGTTCGAGTATATCCAGTCCCGGCTCGTCGGACGGTGTGCGGGCCAGCGTGAAATCGGGATCGCGTTGCAATCCTGCGAAATCGAACAAGCCGGTATCCAGCATTTGCGATGGGGCGATGTTTTGCAAGCCAGCGAAAATGGTTTCCAAGCGTCCCGGGAACTGCTTATCCCAAGTGGCCAGCATGTGTTTCATTGCCTGGCGTTGCAGATTTTCCTGTGACCCGCACAAATTACACGGAATGATGGGAAATTGCTTGAAAGCTGCAAAGCGATTGATGTCCTTTTCCCGGCAATAGGCCAAAGGACGTATCACGATATTCTGTTTGTCGTCGCTGAGCAGTTTGGGTGGCATGGCTTTGAGCTTTCCCCCGTAGAACATGTTCAGGAAAAAGGTTTCTACGATGTCTTCGCGGTGATGGCCCAGGGCAATCTTGGTAATGTTATGTTCCCTGGCAAAACCGTATAACGTGCCGCGGCGCAAACGCGAGCACAGGCTGCAAGTGGTTTTGCCTTCGGGTATGATGCTTTTGACAATGCTGTAAGTGTCGTGCTCTATGATATGGAACGGTACGCCGATCGAGCTTAAATATTCCGGCAACACGTGTTCCGGAAAGCCAGGTTGTTTCTGATCCAGATTGACGGCGATGAGTTCGAAACTAACCGGCGCTGTCTTCTGCAAATTCAGCAGTATGTCCAGCATCGTGTAGGAGTCCTTGCCGCCGGACAGACAGACCATGACCTTGTCGCCATCCTCTATCATGTTGTAATCGGCGATGGCCTCGCCGACGCAGCGGCGCAGGCGCTTTTGCAGTTTATTGAATTGGGTGCGGGACTTTTGTGCTTGATCGGACATAGAGAAATGACGGAGGCCAAAGCCGGTCGAGGCTTTGGCTGAAAGACGATTAACCTTGAAAGCGCTGGAAAATCAGAGTGGCGTTGGTGCCGCCGAAACCGAAACTGTTGGACATGACGGTGTTCAACGTCACGTTATCCCGAAACTCGCGAACAATAGGTATGCCCGCGGCTTCGGCATCCAGTTCCGTGATGTTCGCCGACGCGCTCAGGAAGTTTTCCCTCATCATCAACAATGAGTAAATGGCTTCGTTGACACCGGCCGCCCCCAGTGCGTGACCGGTCAAGGATTTAGTGGAACTGACTTGCGGCATGTTTTCGTTGCCGAATACGGCGCGCATCGCTTCCAGTTCCCGCATGTCGCCGACGGGGGTGCTGGTACCGTGGGCATTGATATAGTCTATCTTGTCGTTGACCGTGGACATGGCCATCTGCATGCAGCGTATCGCGCCTTCGCCCGAGGGTTGTACCATGTCGTAACCGTCGGAGGTCGCGCCGTAGCCAACCAGTTCGGCGTAAATCTTGGCGCCTCTGGCCTTGGCGTGTTCCAGTTCTTCTATGACCAACACACCGCCGCCGCCGGAAATGACGAAACCGTCGCGGCTTGCATCGTAAGGCCGGGACGCGGTGGCGGGCGCATCGTTATATTTGGAGGATAAAGCCCCCATCGCGTCGAACAGCACCGACATGCTCCAGTGCAATTCCTCGCCGCCGCCGGCAAATACGACGTCTTGTTTGTTCAACTGGATCAATTCCATCGCGTGGCCTATGCAATGCGCGCTGGTGGCGCAGGCCGAACTAATGGAATAGTTGACGCCCTTGATTTTGAACGGCGTGGCCAGGCAGGCGGTATTGGTGCTGGACATCGCGCGGGTGACCATATAGGGGCCGACTTTTTTGACGCCTTTGGCGCGCAGAATGTCGGCGGCATCCACCAGATTGGATGTCGAAGGCCCGCCGGAGCCCATGACCAGACCGGTCCGAATATTGGAGACTTCGTCATCGGCCAGGCCGGAGTCGGCAATGGCTTGTTCCATCGCCAGATAGTTGTACGCCGCGCCGTCGCCCATGAAGCGTTTGATCTTGCGGTCGATGGCTTCGTCCAGGTCGATGTCGATAGGGCCGTGCACATGGCTTCTAAAACCCATTTGTTCGTAAACCTCGGCGTGCACGATGCCGGAACGCCCGGTTTTGAGAGAATCGATGACCTGATCGCTATTGTTGCCTATGCTGGAAACGATGCCCAGACCTGTTACGACTGCGCGTCTCATAAGGCTACCTTAAAAATCCTGAGTAGAGGTAAAGAGGCCGACGCGTAAATCGTTGGCCTCGTATATTGGTTTGCCGTCGACTTCCATCGTTGCATCGGCGATACCCATGACCAGTTTACGCAGGATCACGCGTTTCAAGTCGACTTTATAGGTGACTTTTTGGGCGCTAGGAAGCACCTGGCCTGTGAACTTGACTTCGCCGCAACCCAAAGCCCGGCCCTTTCCGGGGCCGCCCGCCCAGCACAAATAAAATCCGACCAATTGCCACATGGCATCCAGGCCCAAACAGCCCGGCATTACCGGGTCGCCTTGGAAATGGCAATCGAAAAACCACAGATCAGGTTTGATGTCGAGTTCAGCAATAATTTCACCCTTGCCGTATTTTCCGCCCTGATCGGAAATATGGGTGATGCGATCCATCATCAGCATATTGGGAAGCGGAAGCTGCGCGTTTTGAGGGCCGTATAATTCGCCGCGCCCGGACATCAATAATTCTTCGCGCGTGAAACTATGCTGTTTCTCCATCTAAAATTTACCTGGTTTGTAAGCTGAAAATACTCCCCATTATCCAATAGTCGCGGTAAAAAATCAGCTCAATTTTTAGTCGGGTTTAACTTCGACTAGTAAATCCGGTATTTTCAGCTTCGTTCCCGATAGGCGTTGCTGATATATCAACGCATACATGATGACCGAGGTCAGGTAGTCTCGTGTTTCCTTGTAAGGAATAGTCTCTATCCAAATGTCGGCCGGTATCGCGGCTTTTTGGGGCAGCCAGCGCTTGACTCTGTTGGGACCTGCGTTGTAAGCGGCTATCGCCAGCGGATAATGTCCGTTAAATCCGTTTAACAGCTTTTTGAAATAGCGGCTGCCATACTTGATATTAAGCGACGGCGTCAGCAGGTCGAAGTCGTTACTCCAGTTTTCGGCGAATTCTCCGGCGATTTTCCGAGCGGTGTTTGGCAGCAATTGCATCAATCCAATCGCACCGGCGGAAGAACCGGCAAATTCATCGAATGCGCTTTCTTGGCGGATCAACGCGAAAATCAGGGCAGGGTCCAATTGCTGGGCATCGGCCTGTTGCTGGATAGTCGTCTGAAAAATCAGCGGAAAACGTAACTCCATATCGTCCCATTGTTCAGCTTTGGCTATCGTGTATATCGCCATCGACGGCCATTGCCAGTGTTGGGCCAATTTGGCCGCCACGGCCAGACGCTCTGCATCTAGTTGCGCTATGGCATGCCACCATTCTCGACTGGCTTCCGTTCTGCGTTCTATGGCCAGCAGCTCGCCTATGGCTTGGAATGGGGCGGTGTTTTGCAGGTTGCTCACGGCCTGGTCGGAGATTTCGCTAGCACGGTGATTTAATGCAATCGGCTGATGTACGAAATCGGCGGCAATGAATCCATAAAAGCTGCGCTGTTGGGCTAGTTCGCTGAAGAGAGCTTGTGCGGCAGTGGCTTGCCCGGTCAGAGCCAAGGCTCTGGCTCGCCAATAGCGCCATTTGTCCTGGTGTTTCAAGTCTTCGTTCAACGCAGCTATCGCCAGCAATACGGCATGCCAATTTTGCTGGTTCAGAGCAGCCCTGACACGCCATTCCTGGGCCGACGGATAGTCTGCTGCAAATCGCTCGAGACGTTCCAAAGCCCTGTTATCCCTGTGTAATGCCAGCTCGATGCCGAGCCGCTGTTCGGTTTCGGCGGCAAGTTCGGGCGCGATGGTAAAATGATTTTTTTGTTCGTCCCAAATCGCCAGCGCCGCTTTGGGGGCCTTATTTAGCCAGCGCCGAATGGCGTGGTTGAACAGCAGTCCGGCTTGGGCATAATCCCGCTTCCAGGAAGCCACTGCCTTCACCCGCTGCGGCTCATCGTGCAGTTTCAGCCAGATCTCTGCCATGTCGTGGTCCGGTTCTGGCAGTAAGGGCAACATCTGTTTAGCCAGCTGTGCGTTGTCAATTTGCAGAGCCGCCGTAAAGCGGCGCCAGATCAGATCCGGCCCGAAGCCGGCGTCGTGTTGCAAACTTTTGAACAGGCTGTCGCAGGCTGCCGGTTGCGTCTTGCCGGCAACCCAGAACTGCTTGGCCTTGTCCAGTGCGACGCCTTGCTGCCCCAGTTGATATTGAGCTTGGGCAAAATAGCATTGCAGCTCGGTATTGTCGGTATCCTTATAATGCTGAATAAAGCGGGTCCATTGTTGCCTGACGGCGAGATTGGCCAGCCACTTGCCGTGCAATAATCCGGCGTAGCGGGTGCCGGGATGGTTGTGCAGGAAGGTCTGGATCGCATCGTCCTGGTCCAGGTGCTTGGTCAGCCATTGGTATTGAAGATAGGGGTAGAGCGGATAGTCTTTCAAGGTATCCGACAAGGCAAAATAGTCGTCATCCCTGTTTTGGTTTATGTACCGTTCGGCTTGCAGAAAGGTCTGGCGCATCGCGCTCATTGCCCGTTCGGAACCCGCGGCGCCTGCGCTGGCAACCATTAACAAATGGATCAGTAGCAAAAGGCGGATGGCCATTCTCATTTCATTCCTCGAATGCGTAACCGCCCACGGTTTCCGCAAAAAACTTAAAAACATTATAATGCCTTGTAGCCTAACCGACAGTTTTTGAACATTGAAAAAGCAGCGCCTTGCCGGCAACCCTCTCTATTCCTGGTCTTACATCCTACGCATTGCCTTACAGCATAAAAAGCCATTGGTAACGGGGCATTTGATCGCCGTTATGGCGACCGTTGCCAGCGTGCCGGTTCCTTTGTTGATGCCTTTGCTGGTGGACGAGGTGCTTTTGAATCATCCGGGACTGGTGCTTAACAGCGTCAATCCGTTTTTACCGGTGCAGTGGCAGCAGCCCATTGTTTACATAGGCGGCGTATTGATCGCGAGTTTAGTGTTGCGTTTATTTGCCTTGGTGCTGAACATCATCCAGACCCGGCAGTTTTCCAACATCGCCAAAGATGTGATCTTTAGGGTGCGCAAGAACCTGGTACTGCAGTTGCAACATATCTCGATGTCGGAATACGAAAGCCTGGGTAGCGGCACCGTGACGGCGCATATGGTAACGGATTTGGATACCCTGGATACCTTTATCGGCTCCACGATCAGCAAATTACTGGTGGCCTGTTTAACGGTAGTGGGTACCGCCGTTATATTGCTGTGGATGCATTGGCAGCTGGGTTTATTCATCATATTCCTGAATCCGGTGGTGATTTATTTCGCCAAAGCCATAGGATCGAGGATAAAGGATTTGAAGGCCAACGAAAACAAAGCCTACGGCATCTTTCAGCAAGCATTGAGCGAAACATTGGAAGCCATCAACCAAATCCGCGCCAGCAATCGCGAGCGGCACTACTGCCAGCAGTTGATCGACAGTGCCTTGGTGGTGAAAAACCATTCGACGGTGTTCGCCTGGAAAAGTGACGCCGCCATCCGTGTGAGCTTCCTGACTTTTTTGTT
>JAQTYP010000217.1 GCA_028688235.1 Methylomonas sp. | reverse complement strand
AAAGAGGGAGGCTTAACCGTTCGTCCTGAGCTTGTCGAAGGGTGAGCGGTTAAGCCATTCATGGTTCGACAAGCTCACCACGAACGGCTTAAACTCTGACTGTCCCGGCTTAAGTTGGTAGCCCAAAAATCCAAAACAGATACTAACGTAATAATCTTGGATCTGGCAAACATGCTATGTCAGATAGCTATCTCAACTTTAGACACTCAGCCGATTTTGGCTACTCAGTTAAGCCGGGACATTTTTCAAAAACAATGGGTTACGAGAGGTTTATTCGTTTATTCTCTGATTGGTGATTTTGAAATCGATTTATCGGCTGTAAGCCAGTAATACCAAGGGTTCCATAGGGGTAGCAGGACAAACCGTTCTTTTGGTTAATTAACCCCATATTGGGAGTACTACAGGAAATCTGGGAGAGCCGAGCTCTCCACGAACGGCTTAACCGTTCACCCTTCGACAAGCTCTCAAGAAACAGCTTTTTATATATTTAAAATCAATGGCTTGTGAAATTTAAAAATTGCAAAAATTTGCCTCAAACAGCGGTTGTTTCATGGTAACGCCATGCTTCCGAAGGGCGCTTACTTTGCTCAGGGCGAACGGTTAAGCCTTTCTCTGTGTCCCGTTTTAAACGAGAAGCCCCGAATCGTTTACACGACGATCCGGCCGTATTCGATTTTTATCACTTTATCGGCGGCAAAAAAGTAACGGTCGTCGTGGCTGACGGCGATGACGGTTTTGCCTTGGGCTTTTAAATCTTTCAATAAGACTTCGTAAAAGTATTGGCGGAATTCCGGGTCCTGGTCGGCGGCCCATTCGTCGAATATATAAATCTGCTTATCTTCCAGTACCGAGGCAATATATGCCAAACGCTTTTTTTGCCCGGTCGATAAATCGGTATTGGTAAAGCCATGACGCCTGAAATTGGTTTTTTTGGACAAATCCATGGTTCTCAGCAATTCGTCAACCCGGCGTTCGTCGACTTCGTCGACGCCGTACAAACGGTCGAATAAATGAAAATCGGTAAATATCGTCGAATATAATTCGCGGTAGTGAATATAATCGTCACTTTCCAATAGTTTATCGTTGAGATAAATATTGCCCGACAACGGGTAATACAGGCCCACCAATAATTTGAGCAGCGTCGATTTGCCGCTGCCATTGCCGCCGACAATGAACAATGTGTCACCTTTATTGATTTCGAAGCTCAAGGGGCCAACGCCGAAGGCGGTATTTTCGCCTTGTTGCGGATAACGGAAACTGACTTGGTCGAATTCCAGGCGTTCGAAAATCGGCGCTTGCGGCATGACCAGTTGTTTCGCCTTACTGGCCGTATCGATTTCTCGTTCCAGTTGATAAATATTTTCTACCGCGACGTTGGCGCGCACGAACATCGGGAAGGCGCTGACTACCATGCTCAATGGGCCGAACAAAAACAAAATGGCGATGGTAATGCCGACGACTTGATCGATTTGCGTGGCGCTTAAAATCGGTAAAATGAAAATAATCGCCGCGCATAAAATATAAAACGAGGTTTGCGCAAACATCAATTCGATGACGAAATGCAAGCCGGCGGCAATTTTAATGTCTTTAGCTTCTTTGGCGACGGTTTCCAGATGCTCGAACAGGTCATCGTTCTTGTTTTGGTTGATTTTGATTTCCTTGAAGCCGACCAGAATACTTTTAATGCCGTTAAAAAATTCCGATTCCTTGTTGGTGACCTCGTGTAACTGGGCGCCAATATGTTTCGAGTTATATAAATACATTAAAACCGAAATACTCAATACCGAGGCGGTGACGATAAACCCTGGAATGGAAAGCCAGGCAATATATAACAGGCAAATACAGACGACGATCATTTGCTGGCAGGCATTGATCAGGATAATCGCCGATTCGGAAATCAGACTGGTATCCTGGGTGATACTGGTGAATATTTTGGCGTGGCCCGCCGTTTCTATGTAAGGCAACTCGGTAAAACGCAATTTGTCGGTTACCCGGATTCTAACCCGATTAATCGCATCTTCCGCTGCGACGGTTGCTTGTTTCAGCGAATATTGCTTAGTATAAATCAATAGTATCAAATCGATGATGAATAGCAGGAAATTGCTGGTTTGTACTTCCTCGCTTTTATTCACCGTTTCCGCGGCATTATTGATTATCGTCAATAAATAACCGTTCGCCAGGCCGGAAATCAGTGCCGTGAAAATGATTTGCTTTTTCGGAGCGCGGCTTTCCTGATTGAAAAAATCCAATAATTTCATAATGTGTTCAAAATACCTTGTATGACTGCGGCGTTAGTTTGCAATTGCGGCGGCATCAATACCTGGAAATGATTGCCGGCGGCGGGGTAGCTGTTAACTTTGCCCAGACTGGTATTCGTCCAGTCCCGGCTAAAACCGTTGCCGGGGAGTGCCAGACCGTCGGGATCGGCGGCATTCAAGCAATACACATCCACCGTCAAGTCCGAGCGGTTGGGGTGCTGCAAGATAAAATCCAGATAAGCCGTCATCGTCGAACCGATATGTTGTTGGTCCAGGCTGGCCAGCAATTGCGATTCGTGTAGCGCCTGATCGACGACCTCGCGTTTTTCTCGCTCGTTCATCAACACAGGTTCGGTGACGTTGATGCTGTCGAGCAAAATCAAGGCCCTTACCTGTTCGCCCTGGTTTTGCAAAGCCGCGGCGACATGGTAGGCATAGTTGCCGCCCGCCGAGTAGCCTAGCAACACGTAAGGCCCTTGCGCCTGCACCTGCTTGATCGCGGCGATGGCGTAAGCGATCCAGTCGAGGTTGGCTACGATGTCGAAACTGTAACAAGACCAGGACAGCTGTTCGGCCAGGCCTCTAAAGACGGCGCCAAAGCCGGTAATCGGCGGAAAGCAGAACAAGGCGGGGGCCGCGCCGCGATTGTTCAAGCGTATCATCGCGGTATTGCGCTCTTCCGCCAAGGCGTCGCTCAACGAGGCAATGGTCGGATGCGCCCAAATATCGCCGAGCGATACGTCTTTGCCGAACAGTTTGCTCAACTGCGATACCAGCTGAATGGCATTGATACTGTTGCCGCCCAGGCTGAAAAAATCGTCGTCTATGCCTATCGGCCGACATTGCAGCAGTTCTTGCCAAATCGCGATGATTTGCCGTTCCCGCTCGGTGCGGGCTTCGCGGTATTGACGGTCGGGCGCGGCCCGTTCGGCCAGGGATTTGACCAAGGTTTTGCGGTCAATTTTGCCGTTGCTGTTTAACGGCAGGTC
Source organism: Methylomonas sp. (assembly GCA_028688235.1). Lineage (GTDB taxonomy): Bacteria > Pseudomonadota > Gammaproteobacteria > Methylococcales > Methylomonadaceae > Methylomonas. The sequence continues at coordinate 3,064 of JAQTYP010000217.1, read as the reverse complement.
GTCGATCTCGATAAAGCGGCCGGGAATCATGAATTCCGGCAACCATTGCGCCAGATGTTTGCGCAGTTCGGCGGCCAACGATTCGCCGGCATGGCCCGAGGATGCCGGTACGATAAAGGCGTTCAAAATACTGTGTTCGGCGCTGCCGCTATTGACGACGGCGGCCCGGGCCACGGCCGGATGGCTCAGGATGTGCCGCTCGATTTCGCCCAATTCGATGCGATAGCCGCGAATTTTGACTTGATCGTCGTTGCGGCCTAAAAACTCGATTTCGCCGTTTTCCAGCCAGCGTCCCAAATCGCCGGTGGCGTAGATGCGCTGACCGCTACGGAACGGATCGGGGCCGAAGGCTTTGTCGGTGCGTTCCGGATCTTGCCAATAGCCGCGGCTGACGCCGGCGCCGCCGATGACGATTTCGCCGACGACGCCGACCGGCTGTAATTGCCGTTCCGGCGAGAGGATGCAAACGGCTTCGTCGGCCAGGGCGGTGCCGATAGTCAACGGGCCGTCGTTCAAAATCTGGCAGGTAGACCAGATCGTGGCTTCGGTCGGGCCGTAGACGTTGATGGCCGTGGTGGCGGGCAGTTGTTTCAACGCCATCGCCAAGCCGGCCGGCAAGGCTTCGCCGCCAACCAGTATCACCCGTAATGAGGATAGCGATTCGATGCCGCCGGCGGCGATCAGCCATTGCAAACGCGAAGGCGTGGCTTGCAATACGCTGATGGCGTTGTCTCGAATCAGTTGCAGAACTTGTTCGGGATGTTGGCATTGTTTGTCGTCGGCGATGACGACCTGCAAGCCGGCCGCCAACGAGCAAAGCAGCTCCAAGACCGAAATGTCGAAACTGATGGTCGTCAGCGCCAGCAGTTTGTCGGCGTCGTTAAACCCGAAGCGCTGGGTTAAATTGCCGCAAAAAGCCGCCAGATTGCCGTGTTCGACCATTACGCCTTTCGGTAACCCGGTGGAGCCGGAGGTGTAGATCAGATAGGCCAAATGTTCGGGCGAGGGCTCGATGGCGGGAGGCGAATCGACGCTACCTGCGCCGAGAGCCTGTGCCAGCGTTATCGCCGGTACGGGCCAATCGCCGTCAGGATTGGCGGTGACTAACAGCTTGGCTTGGCTATGTTGCAAAATGTATTCGACCCGCGCGGTCGGATAACCGTTGTCCAGCGGCAGGTAGGCGGTACCGGCTTTGAGTATGCCCAGCAGGGTCACGCTTAATTGGGTAGTGCGCGGCAACAATACGGCGACTTTGTCGTCCGCCTGCAGCGGATAATTTTGCAGCAAGTAGTGGGCAAACCGGTTGGATTCGGCGTCCAGCTCTCGATAAGTCAGGCTGCCGTCGCTGCCGCTGATGGCCTGCCGGTCGGCAAAGCGCCGTTGCTGCTCGGCGAATCGAAGCAATAAGGTGCGATTGTCGTCTGAGGCATTGGGCATGCCGAAGCGGTTTAAAATTTCTTCCCGTTGCGACCGGGGCAAAACCGACAGCGCCGCAAGCTTTGCTTGCGGTTGTTCGGCGATTTGCAGCAACAGATGCCGCAACTGTTCCGCCGCGCGCTCGATTTGGCGCTCGCTATAGACGGCGCCGTCGTAAGTCAGCGTCAATTCGATCGCGGCGCCGGGATTGACCGACAGCATGAAGGGGTAATGCGGATGCTCGAACATGTCGGTTTGCCGGATGGCAAAACCGTGGGTTTGCATGCCGCTGTCGTCGTCGGCTTGCGGGATGTTCTCGAACACCAGCACGTGATTGAGCAGGTTTTGTTTCAATGGCGAACGGCTTTGAATGTCGGCCAGCGAATAGTAATGATAGGGCTCGGTTGCTAAAGCCTGATGCTGAACATGGTTCAAAAAACCGGACAGCTCCAGCTCGGGGTCGATGGCAATTCGTAACGGCACGGTGTTGATGAACAAGCCGACGGTGTTTTCGACGTTGACCACCTCCGCCGGCCGGCCGGAGACGGTAACGCCGAAAACGACGTCGCGGCGGCTGTTATGGGCGCTCAGCAATAAGGCCCACGCGGCTTGAATGGCGGTGTTCAGCGTGGTTTGCGCGGCTTTGGCTGCGGCTTTGAGCCGGTCGGAGTCGGCTATGGATAAGCGCAATTGTTGTTTGGCGTAACGATAGTCGGCCGATGGCTGCTGTTCGCCGTATAAACCTACCGCGACGTCGTAGTCTTTAAGATAATTTTGCCAGAAATCACCGGCAGCGGTTTTATTCTGGGCTTCCAGCCATTGGATGTAACGGCTGTAGGGTGGTGCCGGCGGCAAGCGTAGCGGTTGCCCGTATAACAGGCTTTGGTAACAAAGCATCAACTCGCGGTACAAAATGCCGAAACACCAGGCATCCAGGATGATGTGGTGTACGCTCCAGATCAGCGTATAGCGGTCGGTGGCGGTTCTGAAAAGCCGTATCCGCGACAGGCGATCTTTGGCCAGTTCGAAGCCCCGGGCTTTATCCTGTTGCCGGTATTGGGCTATGCGTTCCGCTTGCCGGTCGGGCGGCAACGCGCTCAGATCGGTATAGGCGAAATCCACTTCTCTGCGTTTCAGCACCATTTGCAGCAACTTGGCGGCTTTTTTGTACACGAAAACGGTGCGTAGCGCATCGTGGCGGTCGTGCAGCAATTGCCAGCCGCGTTGGAACAGTTCGACATCCAGGTCGCCCTCGATCTCGTAACGCATTTGTTCGAAATAAGCCCGGCTATCGGCTTGGTACATGGCATGAAACAACATACCTTGCTGCATCGGCGACAAGGGGTAGAGGTCTTGCAGGTTGGCTTTGGTCAGTTCCATCATTCGTCGAATAGCAGATCCAGTTCATCGATGCTGAGATCTTGATAAGTCAAATCCGACGGCGTCAGTTCGCCGCCGTCCCGCGCCAGACAAAAATCGAGCAGTTGGCCGATGCTTTGCCGATAGCACTCGGTCAGTTGCTCGATGTCTTGCTGGGAATAGCGCAGCCGGTTGTAGCTGAAATGAACCCGCAGGGTTCGGTTCTCGACCAGACTCAAAATATCCAGTTCGTGGGCTAGGCGCATGCGCGGACTGACCGCTTGGCCCA
>JAQTYP010000216.1 GCA_028688235.1 Methylomonas sp. | reverse complement strand
GTGGGTTCGCCTTGTTGGGCGGGAAAGGTGGTTTGTCGTGCGGCCAGGGATTGGCGAATGCGGTATTCCAGAGCGCTGTATACCAAAAGACACAGGGTCATGATCATCATCAAAGCGGCGATGCGCTTGGACGATTTGAGAAACACAGTGTTAGCCATAAACCAAGGGTCTTTCATAAACCGAAAACCGCGCTCGACGACTTGTTGGCCCGGGGTGTAGGCTTCGATGAGCGCGTCGTTGCTCAGGCGCGTTTCATCCCATTCATTAGAGGCCAGAATAAAGCAGCATTTAGGCGCGATCTGCTGCTGGCGACAGGCGATAACCGAGGCCAGATGCCCTTCGATACGATAGCCGACGATGACAGGGCTTTGATTTTTACGGGGTCGCCCTTTGCCGGCAAAACGCCTGATGGGTACGATCTGCGTATCATGCAGTTCGGTCACCCGCTGTTTTCTTACACACTGTGCCAAGGCGATGCTGGCATCGGCTTCGCAGGCATAGGTGTGTTGGCTCAACGCGCTAAACGCTTGGTATTCGGACTGGGTTTGCTTCAGTAGCGACCGATTGACGGTCTGCTCGGCCCGTTCGTGGGCGGCGCGGGTATACCCCACCAGCCAGCGTTGCCGGATACCACCGTAGGCGTAGCACAAGGGAACCACCGCACGCTCAGGTCGGCTGTTCGTCCAGCGCAACGCTACGGCCCCGCATAACGGCGAAACCCCGCCGACGTTTTCCGGTACCCGCGTGACCCAGGGAAACGGTCCTAACTGTTCCAGCGTCTTGGCCGTATACAGCGCGCTGTCGGCCACGATCAGTTCAAGGCCGACGTAGGTGGCGAGGCTGAAGCCGAGGAGGACAAGATGCTCTCCATCGAGATACCGAAGGAGCAGCACCTGCTACCGCAAGTGCTGACTTATTTCTAAACGCCCATCCCTGGACTTTCAGGGGCCAGTCCCTGGCCCTTGGAATCTATTAGTAAGATGGATAGCCTGTGGACAGCAGGCTGCCCACAAGGCTATCCATCAGCTTACTAACAGATGCTCGATTTGGATACCAATAAGGGATTTATTTTTTTGATTATGAATGGGGTACTTTGGCAAGTCTTCGTGCCGGGTGCGTTGTTCCTTACAAGCCTTGCTCTTCGTGCGGAGTTCTGACAACGGAAAGCCTTGCTCTTCAATGCCAGGGCAAAGCCGCCTTGTCCTCAGAGCGAAGGGTGGTGATATGGGATGCTTGAAAAATGTTTCCGAGCGCGAACCTAAACACCTAGATTTTTTAGGCAACCGAATTGCGAAGGTTTATCAGTTGCAGCGGAGTTGCTGGAAAACTTGCCTGAAAAGGTTAGTTAACCGCTGCTACTGAGTTTACATCGGCAAGCGATTGAATTTGTTGTACCGGGTGTTGTACCGAAATCTTATTTTTCAAAACAAGAGCAATCACTTGATTTCTAAGTGATTGATTTAATTGGTCGGGACGGCGGGATTTGAACCCACGACCACTTGCCCCCCAGACAAGTGCGCTACCAGGCTGCGCTACGCCCCGATTTTCTATAGATTTGTATCGGAACCGACACAGTGTGCAAATGATACCACATTATTGCCGGTTTTCTACTTCAAAAGCTCTAAAATATCTTCAAGCTCGCCTATCATCTGATGGATCAACTGTTTGGTGCGCAGGGCGTCTTCTTTGGCATTGTCGCTGACCAAATGCGCTCTGGCGCCACCTATCGTATAACCTTGTTCGTACAATAATGCCCGAATCTGGCGGATCAACAACACGTCATGACGCTGGTAATAACGCCGATTGCCGCGCCGTTTGACCGGACTGAGTTCGTTGAACTCCTGCTCCCAATAGCGTAGTACGTGCGGCTTTACCCCGCACAAGTCGCTGACTTCACCTATCGTGAAGTACCGTTTGGCCGGTATGACCGGCAATTCATTATTATTACTGGGTTCCAGCATAGGCTTCTACTCGAGCTTTTAATTTTTGGCCGGTTCGAAAAGTAACCACGCGACGCGGGGTGATGGGTATTTCTTCACCGGTTTTAGGGTTACGTCCTGGCCTGCCGCTTTTATCGCGCAATTCGAATTTTCCGAAACCGGAAATCTTGACTTGTTCGCCGCATTCGAGCGAACGCTTGATCTCCTCGAAAAACAGTTCCACGATTTCCTTGGCCTCACGTTTGTTCAGACCTAAGTCTTCGAACAGTTTTTCGGCAATATCTGCTTTGGTCAACGCCATACTCACTCCCTCAATTTTGCATTCAATTGTACGGTCAATTTTTCCAGCATCCTGCGAAATATAGCATCAATTTCCAAGTCCGTAAGGGTTTGCTCGAAATCTTGTAACACCAGACTCAACGCAACACTTTTATAACCTTCTTCGATGCCTTTTCCTTGGTATATATCGAAAATCGATACTTCGCGAACGATAGGCTCTTGGCAACTGCGAATGCAATCGACGATTTGTTCAGCCGAAACTTCCCTGCTAAGCAACAGGGCCATATCCCTACGCACGGACGGAAATTTCGACAACGGTGCGAATTTGGGCACGCTACGTTGCAAAACGGCTTCTTGAGCCAATTCGAACAGGAAAACAGGGCTATCGAAACCCAATTGCTTTTCCAGATTTGGATGCAGCATACCCAACAAACCGACGACGTTCGCGTTTGCATCGACGATTTCGGCCGTTTGTCCGGGATGTAAAGCCGGATGCTGGCCCGGCCTAAAACTCAAATCGCCAGCCGCCAAATCCAAAAAGGCTTCGACGTCGGCTTTTACATCGAAAAAATCGACATTGCGCGCTTTTTCGCCCCATTGTTCGACATAGACGCTACCCAACGCCAGACCGGCCAGCATTTTTTCCTGTTTGATCTCGCCCTTCTCGCGAACGAAGCGCAGACCGGACTCGAACAGGCGAACTCGCGTTTGCTGACGGTTGGTGTTGTAAAGCGCTGCATGGAGCAAACCACACCACAAGGTCGTACGCATGACGGCCAATTCCGCCGAAATCGGGTTTTGAATGCGAACGAATTCGTCGTTCGGTGCGACGGCCTGTTGCATGGCTTCGTCGACAAAACTGTAAGTGATCGCTTCCTGGTAGCCTCGGTCGATCAAACAATCCTGTAACCTCGTTAAAGGCAGGATGGCCTCGTCGGCTTTGCCCAATTCGGTGCGCATCATGAGCGGTCTGGTCGGCAGATTGTCGTAACCGACGATACGGCCAATTTCTTCCAGTAAGTCTTCTTCGATCGCGATATCGAAACGGAAACCCGGCGGGGTAATCTCCCAGCCTTCCGCCGATTCGGCAACCTGCATGCCCAAACCTTCGAATAGGCTGACGATTTCCTGACTGCTTAGACTGATGCCGAGGACTTTTTCGATGCGCTGTTTGCGCAATTTAACCGCCGGTCGGGGCGGCAAATGCTGTTCGCTGACGACCGCATTAACAGGACCGACACTGCCGCCAGCGATTTCGACGATCAATTGCGTCGCCCGCTCGATTGCACGCTGTTGCAAAGTAAAATCGACGCCGCGCTCGAAGCGGTGGGAAGAATCGGTGTGTAAACCAAAGTCGCGGGCCTTTCCGGCGATGTTGCGCGGCGTAAAAAACGCACATTCGAGAAAAATGTCCCGAGTCGTATCCGAAACTGCGCTTTCGCTGCCGCCCATCACGCCGGCCAAGGCCAAGGCTTGTTGCTGGTCGGCGATCACCAAGGCCTCGCCGTCTAATTCGACGATTTGATCGTTCAACAGCGCCAGATTTTCGCCTTTGCGACTGGTCCGGACCACGATAGGCGCGGCTAATTTGGCAGCATCGAAGGCATGCAAAGGTTGACCCAGTTCCAGCAAAACATAGTTGGTAACGTCAACCACGGGGCTCAGGCTACGAACACCCGAGCGGCGCAGGCGCTCCTGCATCCATAACGGCGTCGCGGCATTTTGAGCTATGCCTTTGATCAATCGCCCCAAGTAAACCGGGCAAGCGTCGAGCGCTTGGACTTGAATTTGCAGGGTTTCTTGATGAGCGACCGCGACAGGTTCGACGGCGAGGTTTTGGAAAGACATTTTGTTTAAAACAGCGGCTTCCCTCGCCACACCTTCGACGCTGAGACAATCGGCGCGGTTGGGCGTCAAACCCAATTCGATGACCTTGTCGTTCAACATCAAATAGTCGCGAATATCGCTGCCAACCGGCGCATCGTCCGGCAATTCCATTAAACCGCTGGAACTGGCCGCCAAGCCGAGTTCCGATTCGGAACACAGCATGCCGAACGACAATTCGCCGCGCAGTTTGGATTGTTTGATCTGGAAGTCGCCTGGCAATACGGCGCCTATCAAGGCCGCCGGAATTTTCAAGCCCGGACGCACGTTGCTGGCACCGCAGACGATTTGCAGAGCCTCGTCTTGACCGACGTCGACTTTGCAGATCTTGAGTTTGTCGGCGTTGGGATGTTGCTCGGTACTGAGCACTTGCCCTACCACGACGCCGCTGAATTCAGCGGCGACTGGCGTCACGGCATCGACCTCCAGGCCGGCCATCGTCAATTGCGCGACTAATTGTTCCGTGTCGACGGGTGGATTGATCAGTTCCCTCAACCACGCTTCACTTACTTGCATGCCTCAAACCACTCTTATTTAAACTGTTGCAGGAATTTAAGATCGTTCTCGAAGAACATTCTCAAATCGTTGATGCCGTAACGCATCATCGCCAGGCGCTCGACCCCTGTGCCGAAGGCAAAACCGGAGTAACGTTCATGATCGATGCCGACCGATTTGAACACTTCGGGATGTATCATGCCGCAGCCGCCGACTTCCAGCCAGCCGGTTTGCTTGCAAACCCGGCAGCCCTTGCCATCGCACATCACGCAGGATACGTCGAACTCCGCGGAGGGTTCGGTAAACGGAAAATAGGACGGACGGAAACGCACGTCCACGTCTTTTTCGAAGAAGGCGCGCAAAAATTCGAAGATGACGCCTTTCAGGTCGCCGAAACTGACGTCGGTATCGACAAGAAAACCTTCGACCTGATGAAACATCGGCGAGTGGGTCATATCGGAATCGCAGCGGTAGACGCGACCCGGCGCGATGACCTTCAAAGGCGGTTCGGAGGATTCCATGACCCTGATCTGAACCGGCGAAGTATGGGTGCGTAATACCGTATGCGCGTCGAAATAGAAAGTGTCGTGCATCGCCCGGGCGGGATGGTGCTCGGGAATATTCAGCGCACCGAAGTTGTGATAATCGTCTTCGATCTCCGGGCCTTCGGCGATATCGAACCCGGCATCGGAAAAGATTTTGGCGATACGGCGCATCGTGATCGTAACTGGATGCAGGCCGGCTATGGCCTGACCACGGCCCGGCAAGGTCACATCGACGCATTCGGCAGCCAGACGGGCGGCCAACTCGGCAGCCTCCAACCCGGATTTGCGCTCTTCCAGTTCCGTTTGGAATCGGTCTTTGGCGGTATTGATGATCTGGCGGACGCTTTTGCGCTGTTCCGGATCTAAGCGTCCCAGCTCTTTCATTTGCTGGGTAAACAGGCCTTTTTTACCGAGATAATGGACTCTTGCCTGATCCAATTCGGACAGGTTTGTTGCATCTGCAAGCGCTTGTAATGCCTGCGTCAGAATTTCTTCGATACTAGCCGACACGACTCAGCTCACTTTTTGAATAGGGGTAGGATGACACGGACTGATTTCCGTAGGCCGCTCAGAAAACTCCCCGCATGAGCGGGGAGTCGATTTCTTCCATTTGCCGTCAGGACGGCAAGCAAACCGATTAAGGTTTGCTTTGGTTGGCAATGGCGATTTTGGCGATTTCGCCGAAAGCTTCGATATCGCGCACGGCCAGATCGGCCAACACTTTGCGATCGATCGCAACATTGGCTTTGTTCAAGCCGTTGATCATGCGGCTGTAGGAAATGCCGAATTGACGCGCTGCAGCGTTGATACGCACGATCCACAGCGCGCGGAATTGACGTTTTTTCTGTTTACGGTCGCGGTAGGCGTATTGGCCGGCTTTGATGACAGCCTGTTTCGCTACGCGATAAACTCGGCTACGGGCACCGTAGTAACCTTTAGCCAGTTTTAAAATCTTTTTGTGTCTTGCTCTAGCGGTCACACCGCGTTTAACTCTTGCCATGATCTTCTCTCTTCAATATCGGTTATCAACTATAAGGCAGCATACGTGCTACCAATGGCGTATCCGAAGGGTGAAGGATGGCTGTTTTACGCAGCTGTCTTTTACGCTTGGTGGTTTTTTTGGTCAGGATGTGACGTTTGTGCGATTGTTTACACTTGAAACCGCCTG
>JAQTYP010000215.1 GCA_028688235.1 Methylomonas sp. | reverse complement strand
CCCCCGCCCTGCTCACCGATGAGTCCCACACCGACCATGTAGCGCCGCAAATCTTGTTGACTTGGCAAACTGGAAGGCATGCCGCTAAACATCAACTCGCCGCCGCGTTCGCCCAGCCGGTCCAGCATTAACGTAAACAAATGGGTGGCTGTGTAATCCATGGACTGAACACGGCGCATGTCAAACAGCATCCATTTACTGGTTCGCAAGTCCGCTTCCAGATCGCTGAATAAATGATCGGTGGTGCCGAAAAACAGATTACCCTGCAACTCGTAAATGACGGCTTCATGCCCGCGGCGTTGCAATATCGCATACTCGGATTCGAGGCGATAGGTTTTAGAACTGACTTCCTTTAGCGTCGCCCTACGCCGCAAAACCGTGAGACGGATTTGATCGCGCATAAACAATAAAATGGCCAAACCAACGCCTACCGCCGACGCGGCGATCAATCCAACCGTCTCAGCCACGAATACAACGGAGGCAATCACGGCAAAGTCCAAACGCGTTTCGGCCTGCCTCAATAACCTGAAGGCATGCCAGTCGAACATCCGAAATGCAACGACCAACAATATACCCGCCAACGCAGCGATTGGCACCCAGGCGATTAAAGGCGACAGCGCCAATACCGCCAACCCTACCAATCCGCCTTCTATTAACCCCGACTGAATCTTACGTCCACCACTGGTCACATTGACCAAAGTCGGCCCCATGGCGCCAGCGCCCGGCATGCCTCCGGCCAGGAATGAAACCAGATTGGCCGCGCCTTGCCCAAGCAGAGTCCGGTTCGAATCATGCCGATTCTTGGTCAAGGCATCGAGTACGACACAAGTTTTCAACGTATCGATCGATAGCAGCGCCGACAAGGCTAACGCCGAATACGCAACCAGACTCAAATCATCCAACCGGACATTCAGCATCAATCGAAATCGCTCGACGACAGTTTCTCCAAATGCCGCACTGACACCGAAAGGGCCGATGATCAATGGATTGGCTTCGAGTTTCAGCAATGCCGGCATAAATGCCGCCAGCGCAAAATAACCCGCGATACCTGCTATCAAGCCCAGGATGGCGGCGGGAATTTTTTGCGTGACGCGCGGCGCGCACAGCATAACCGTAATAGTGATCAAGCCGACGATGACTCCGGGCCATTGCCAGGCTTCGGGCGACAACAAGCCGCGCCCCACTGTCAGCTCCTTGGGCAAGCCCAATAATTTCGGCAATTGGCCGATCGCAATTATCAGACTCACTCCGGAAAGATAACCGCTGACTACGGGATAAGGAATATATTTGATGACGCGCCCTCCCCTCATCGAGCCATAAAGCAGCTGTAAAATTGCAGCCAGCAGCGCGGTAAGCGCCAGGAGCCCCGTGATTCGTTGCGCCCCCAGGCCATGGCGCGACAACTCGACCGCAAGACCGGACAATACCGCCGCGGCGGGGCCACATGGCGCGGAAATCAGGGCGGGTGTACGGCAAAAAAATGGCGCGGCAATTCCCAACGCCGCCGCCCCCACCATACCAATAAAAGCCCCTTGCCCCGTCATGTCTGGCGAAATAGCCGAAAAAACCAGTATCCCAAAGGCTATCGAGGAAGGCAATGCCACCAGCATTGCGGCTAAGCCGCCCCAAAACTCATTCAGCAAATCGCGATTCATTTGATCATTTATTTTGAAGATTTAAGTGTGCATATTTTGGCTCAAGTTGAACACCTGTTCTGATTCAAGTTACCAGAATACTACCTAACGCATTGTTTATTCAATCAGACTATCCTTTCCGCCTTTTTTGGAAAGGATATGTCAGCAAAGAAAACAAGCGTGCGAAATTTAAGAGAAGTTCTTAGACTGAGCTACAGCGCCGGATTAAGCATCCGGAAAATCAGTGTCGGCAGCATTCAAAACATCTTAAAAAATGGCCGAGCAATTGCAGTTCTCCTGGCCGGAAAATTTCGGATGTTTGCTACGGCTACCGTTACAATCATGCATTTGATCTTGGAAATAGCTTATGAAACTACTTAGTTTTCTGTATCGTGGCCAACACCGTATAGGTGCACTGATAGAGACCGGCATCGTTGCGGTTAGTGACGAATTGCCTAACGATATGTCGAACTTCCTGGCGATGGGGGAAAGCGCAACGCAGGCTTTGCAAGCAGCCATAGACTCGGGAGCGCAGGTCTTGGCGCTGGATGACATAGAATTGTTGGCGCCCATACCCAGGCCGGGTAAGTTTTTGGGCATAGGTTTGAACTACGCCGATCACATCAGCGAAACCGGGCGCGAGCGGCCTGAATATCCCACGTTTTTTACCAAGCAAAGCACTTGCGTGATTGCTTGCAATCAAGCCATACATTGCCCCCCTGTTTCGGAAAAAGTCGATTATGAGGGCGAGCTGGCTTTCGTGATTGGCAAGCGTTGCAAGCATGTTTCGCTTGAAAAAGCCCGTGACATGATCGCCGGCTATACGATATGCAACGATGTGACGGTACGCGACTGGCAGCAGCGCTCCCCGACCTGGACTCTGGGCAAGTCCTTCGATACCCATGGGCCGATGGGGCCCTGGCTGGTAACGGCGGATGAAATCGCCGATCCGCATAATCTGAGCCTGAAAACCTGGGTGGATGACGAGTTACGGCAAAACGCCAATACCGGTGAAATGTTATTCAATTGCTACGAAATGGTTGCTTATCTGAGTCAGGTCATGACGCTGGAACCGGGCGACGTGATTACCACCGGTACTCCCGCCGGCGTGGGGGTGAAAATGAAGCCTCGCGGTTATCTGAAGCCGGGGCAAACGGTGCGGATAGAAATCGAAGGCATAGGTACATTAACGAATCCGGTTATCGCCGAGCCCTTGGATTTTCGGGTTAAGTGAGGATTAAGCATTCGCCCCTATGCTGAAACCCGCTAACACTCATGAAGTCGGCCTATCGCCAAGAGGCAGTTATGAAAGTATCCAAGTTGGTCATGTTACTGTTGACAAGTGTGTTGTCGGGCTGCGCCCATCATGTCGGTTATCACGGCTCTTATGCCGGATACGATAGCTATTACGGGAGACAAGGCTATTCTGCCTATCCCGGTACTTCCTATCATAGCTACAGGCCGGGGCCGAGGATTTATTACGACCGGCAATACACTCCTCCACCTGCGTCGCATCATCATGACAGGCATGATGATCACCATTTTCAGCATAGGGATAGCCGGCCGGAAACCCACCGAGACTACAGACCACACTGGAAGCCTCATGCTCTGGACGGACGTCGGCAGCACTCCGATAACCGGATGGAACGGTCACGGCCAGAGCTCGGGGCTAGACGAGACGGATTGGATAGTTTGGGGCGTTTGCCACACCGGCAGGACCACGCTCCCGCATTACCGGGAGCACGGGGGCCGGAACGTTGGCGATCTTTCCGCTAACCAGTCGGCATCACTCAGAGCTCGACCCGAATGCCGAGTTCTATGACGCGATCGACCGGAATCCTGAAAAAGGCGATGGCACTTGCCGAATTATGCGTCAAAAACCGAAAAAGTGAACGCTGCAAGGTAGGCATGGGATTACTGCGACGGAAAGACAGGCGTTCGCTGCCCACGAAAAACGAAACAGTCTTTTGATTAATATCCAATCCTTCGTGACGACATAATTGCAGGGCGCGGCGCACATCCTGTTCTTCCTGAAATCCGAAATAAAGTTTTACCCGATAAAAATTTCCGGTATCGCCAAAGGCGCGCACTTTTACTCTATGCGCTTCGTCGACGTAAGGCTCTTCCTTGGTGACGATGGTGAGTACGACGATTTTCGAGTGCATCACATGGTTATGTTCAAGATTATGTAACAACACCTGCGGAACGCCGTGCAGGCTGCGCGCCATATAGATCGCAGTGCCTGGCACCATGGCCAGCGGCCTTTCCTTCAACTGTTCTTGTAACTCTTCGAACAGCACCCGCTTTTCCACTAGATACTGGGCGAGCATCTCCTTGCCTTTGAACCAGGTGGTCATGATCGCAAAAAGCACCGTGGCGACAACCAGCGGCAACCAGCCGCCGGTCGGAATCTTGTGGCTATTGGATAATAAAAACAGCAGGTCTATCATTAAAAATACCGACAGGAAGCCGGTACTGAATATCTTGCCCCATTGCCATAATGCCTTGATGACGATGAAGGCCAACATAGTGTCTACGATCATCGTGCCGCTTACGGCAATGCCGTAAGCCGACGCCAAAGCCGATGAGGTCTTGAAACTCAACACCAAAATCAATACCGATGCCATCAACAACCAGTTGATCACCGGCACATAAACTTGCCCTACTTCGGCGTCTGAGGTATGGCGAATATCCATGCGCGGACAATAACCGAGCTGTATGGCTTGGCGCGTGACCGTAAATGCGCCGGAAATGACGGCTTGCGCGGTAATGATGGTAGCCAATGTTGCCAGAATCAACATCGGGTAGGACACCCAGGCGGGGGCAAGTAGAAAGAATGGATTAACCAAGGCCTCCGGGTGATTGATCAGCAATGCCCCCTGGCCGAAATAATTGATCAGTAAAGCCGGAAATACGAAACTAAACCAGGCTAGGCGTATTGGTTTTAGACCGAAATTGCCCATGTCGGCGTATAAAGTTTCGGCTCCGGTAATTACCAGCACCACCCCGCCCATGATCGCAAAACCCTGCCAACCCAGTTCGAGTAACAGATTGGCGGCATAATAGGGGTTGATTGCCATCAATACCTCGGGATATTCGGCGATATTGATCAGGCCTAATATCGCCAATGAGGCGAACCAGAGGATCATGATCTGCGGGAAATATCGGCGAATTTGACGGCTACCTTTGGTTTGCAAGATGAATAGCGCGCTCAGCACGATAAGCGTCAGCGGCAGCACCCAGCTCGTCGCTCTCGGCGCAATGACGTTCAAGCCCTCTATTGCACTCAAGACCGAAATGGCCGGCGTGATAATGCTATCGCCGTAGAACAACGCGGCCCCCAACAGGCCTAGCGTAATAATGAATAATCTGCGTTCGGGATGATCTTTGGAACCCTGCAAGGCAAGAGCCAACAGGGCAATGATGCCACCTTCCCCCTTATTGTCGGCGCGCATGATAAAAATGGTGTATTTGGTTGTCACCACCAGGGTCAGAGCCCAAAAAACCAGCGACAGCACGCCCAATATATGTTCGGCATCGTTTGGCAGGCCGCCGTGAAATATCTCTTTGATGGCATATAAAGGGCTGGTGCCGATATCGGCGAAGACCACGCCTATTGCCCCGAAGGCCAAGGAGCCGAGAGGATGTTTCGATTGAACGGGATGTTTTGCCGACATAGAGTATCTGCAGAAAACGAGGTATGTGGAAATTATGCCACAAATTGTACTTTTAATACCAAAGCAAAAGCACAATCATTGGCTCATCCTTAATCCAAACCGTATTCATCCCCCTCCCGCGCCAAATAAACCTCGAACCCCAAGACATTTGCACTTAACTCGGATTGAAAGATGGCTTCCAATTCGTCATCGCTACGAGTGGGCTCATGGTGGGTAAAAAACAACTTCCTGGCCCCTGCCTGTCTGGCCAGCTCCATGGCAGAGCCGTAAGTGCCGTGCCCCCAGCCTATTTTGTGTTCGTATTCGGCACTGGTGTAGGACGAGTCGACGATCAATGCATCGACGTCACGCATGGCCGCCAAGACCTCCTGGAACTTGTCGTCTATAAACTGCTGGGTAGCCGCATAATCCGGCTCATTGCTACGATAAGGATTGCGCGGTATTTCATAATCGCCGGTAAAAAATAGCGCAGTGCCATCGCTATCGTCCACCCGATAACCGAAATTTAAAACCGGATGGCTTAGCACGATGGGTGTCACGTTGGCGCTACCTATGCTGACCGTTTCGCCCGGCCTCAGGGTATGGTAGTGGGTACGAGCCTTCAGCTGGGCTTCGCTGATAGGGAAATAGCTGTATTGCAGTTGCACCGTCAAGGCCCGCTCTATGCCTTGCTGGGTGACGGGATCGAGACCGCCGTATATGTGTACCTGATTATTCGGATTGAATAACGGCAGGAAAAACGGCAAACCTTGGATGTGATCCCAATGGGTATGGGTTATCAGGATATGGGCCACTAGCGGATTTTGACCAAGCAGCGTCTGTGCCAAGGCATGAATGCCTGTACCCGCATCCAGGATCAACAAGTCGTTCGCGGCGGTTCTGATTTCGATACAGGTCGTGTTTCCGCCGTACTTCACGGTTTTAGGGCTTGGAGCGGGAATGGAACCTCTGACACCCCAAAACTTGAATTTCATCGTCGCGCCATCCTAGTCTATAAAAGCCAGTGCTTCG
>JAQTYP010000214.1 GCA_028688235.1 Methylomonas sp. | reverse complement strand
GTCGCGCGGTAAAGTGTATTGGCTCAAAGTTTACGAGTTGCCGGTCGCTAGCCGAGCATCGCGCGGCAAGCCTTTCGTCAATTTGTTGCCGCTGGAAGAAAACGAAAAAATCAACGCCATGCTGCCGGTCAGGGAATACAGCGAAGACAAATTCGTGTTCATGGCGACGGCATCCGGCACCGTTAAAAAAACTCCGTTGACGGAATTTGCTTATCAGTTGGCCAGGGGTAAAATTGCGATCGATTTGCGCGACAACGACACCTTGGTCGGCGTTTCGTTGACCGATGGTCAGCAAAACGTGCTGTTGTTCAACAGCGATGGCAAGGCGGTTTGTTTCAATGAAACCGACGTAAGGCCTATGGGCCGCACCGCCGCCGGGGTGCGCGGCATGCGCTTGCAGGAAGGCCAGAAAATTATTTCCCTGATTATTTCCAGCGAAGGCACGGTATTGAACATCACCGAGAACGGTTACGGCAAACGCACCCGTATCGAAGAGTTTACCCCGCATAAACGCGGCGGATTGGGCTTGATTGCGATTCAGACCTCGGAACGTAACGGCTCGGTGGTCGGAGCGGTGTTGGTGAACGATAACGACGAAATCATGTTGATTACCAACGCGGGTACGCTGGTCAGGACCCGGGTCAACGAAATTTCGGTGGTGGGCAGGAATACCCAGGGCGTGACCGTGATTCGTCTGGATAAAGGCGAAAAAGTCGTCGGTGTCGACCGCATCGAAGGTTTGGGCGATGAGGATGGCGAAGACGATGAGATTGACAGCAATTTAGCAACTGACGATGCCGATGTCGGCGGAGAAGAGTAATGGCGAGAATATATAACTTTAGCGCTGGACCATCGATGCTGCCGGAAGTCGTGTTATTGAAGGCGCAGCAGGAAATGCTGGATTGGCAGGGTAGCGGTATGTCGGTGATGGAAATGAGTCATCGCGGCAAGGAGTTCATGGCGATAGCCGAATCGATGAAAAATGATTTTGTAGAGCTGTTGGCTATTCCTGCGAACTACAAGGTTCTGTTCTTGCAGGGCGGTGCTACCGCTCAATTTGCGATGATTCCGCAAAATATTTTGAACGGCAAGGCCAAGGCCTGTTATGCCAATACCGGTGCCTGGTCGACCGGTGCGATCAAAGAAGCCGGCAAATATTGTGAAGTCGGAATTGCCGCTAGTTCCGAGCAAGCAGGTTTTACGACCATCCCTGATTTCGCCGACTGGGTAGTCGACGACGAAGCGGCCTATTTGCATTACACTTCCAACGAAACGATACACGGCGTCGAATTCAACGATGTGCCGGACGCCAAAGGCTTGCCTCTCGTTTGCGACATGTCGTCTAACATTCTGTCGCGTCCGGTCGATGTCAGCCGTTACGGGCTGATTTATGCCGGCACGCAGAAGAACATGGGGCCATCCGGCGTGACGGTTGTGATCGTGCGCGAGGATTTGGTCGGATTGGCGCCGAAAACGGTGCCATCGGTGTTCAATTATGAACAACAGGCCAAAAGCGATTCTATGCTGAACACGCCTGCGACTTATAACTGGTATTTATTAGGTCTAGTGTTGCAATGGTTGAAAGGCGAGGGGGGCGTGGCGGAGATAGAGCAACGCAATATCCGCAAGGCCGACAAGTTATATCAAGCCATCGATCAATCCAGCCTATACAGTAATCCTGTCGTAAAAGAATGCCGCTCACGCATGAACATTCCATTCGTCCTGGCCGATGCCAATTTGGACAAGGAGTTTTTGAGTCTGGCCGAAAAGAATGGCTTAGGTTCTCTGAAAGGCCACCGTTCTGTCGGCGGCATGCGCGCCAGCATCTACAACGCCATGCCTGAAGCCGGCGTCGATGCATTGATTGCTTTCATGGCCGAGTTTGAGCGCACGCACTAATCGAGTATGACAGATATCATTCCATTGACGGAACTCAGGGCCAGAATCGACGAGATCGATCAGCAAATCCTGCAATTGATCAATCAACGGGCCCGGTGCGCGATCGAAGTGGCCAGAACCAAGCAAGCGGAGGGTGAAACCGGCAGTTTTTACCGCCCTGACCGCGAAGCCCAAGTGTTACGTCGTATCAAGGATCTGAATCCGGGACCCTTGAGCAACGATACCGCCGCGCATTTGTTCAGGGAAGTCATGTCGGCCTGCTTGGCGCTGGAAAAGCCGTTGGAAGTGGCGTTTTTGGGTCCCGAAGGTACCTTTACCCAGCAGGCGACATTCAAACATTTCGGTCATGCGGTCAAAGGCATTCCGGCGCCGACCATACATGAAATCTTTCAGTCCGTGGAAACGGGCCACTGCCAATTCGGCGTGGTGCCGGTCGAAAATTCTACCGAAGGCGTCATCGCCCACACGCTGGATAGATTCATGGATAGTCCGCTGAAAATATGCGGCGAAGTGGAAATCAGGGTGCATCAAAATCTGTTGGGCAAAATGGACTCCTTGGTCGGGATCGGCGAGGTTTTTTCTCATCAGCAATCGTTGGCGCAATGTAGGCAGTGGTTAAATACCTATCTGCCCGGCGTCCCTTGTACCGCCGTCAGCAGCAATGCCGAAGCGGCGCGCCTGGCTTCGTTGGATCATAGCAAGGCGGCGATTGCAGGTCTAATGGCCGCCGAATTATACGATTTGAATATCATCGAGAAACACATCGAGGATGAAGCCGATAATACGACTCGGTTTATCGTGATCGGCGACCAGCAACCGCAATCGACGGGCATGGACAAAACCTCGATTTTAGTGTCGACCGGTAATCAAGCGGGTGCCTTGCACAGAATTCTGGGGCCGTTTGCCGAATACGGTATCAGCATGATGCATATCGAGTCCCGCCCATCCCGGCAAGGTCTATGGGAATACGTGTTCTTTATCGATATCGAAGGGCATAGGGACGATACTGCCGTCTCCAAAGCCCTGCAAGCCCTGCAGAATAACGTCAAGATGTTGAAAATATTGGGTTCTTATCCCAAAGCCGTCATTTAACTTATCCATGAATAGATTTTTAGAATTAGCCGTCCCCGGCGTCCGACAGTTGATGCCTTACGTGCCGGGAAAGCCGGCTGAAGAATTGCAGCGCGAACTGGGTCTTAGCGAAGTTATAAAACTGGCTTCCAACGAAAATCCGCTAGGTACCGGCAGCAAGGTCGCCGAAGCCATCAAAAACACCTTGCCGGAACTGGCCCGTTATCCCGACGGTAGCGGTTTCGCGTTGAAAGCCGCTTTGTCGGCCAAGCTGGACGTGGCCCCAGAACAAATCACGCTCGGCAACGGTTCCAGCGAGATTCTGGAATTGGTTATGCGTACATTCGTGACGCCAGAGCATGAAATCGTATTTTCGCAGCATGCTTTTGCGTTGTATCCGATTCTGACCCAAGCCGTCGGGGCAACCGCGAGAGTAGTGGCCGCCAAAAATTTCGGCCATGATCTGGATGCGATGCTGGCGGCCGTGACCGACAAGACCCGCGTGGTGTTCATCGCCAACCCGAATAACCCGACCGGCACATTGCTATCGGAAGATGCCGTCGAAAGTTTTGTTAAAGCCTTGCCTTCGAATGTGTTGTGCGTGCTCGACGAAGCCTATTACGAATTTGTCGATCCGGCCGTCAGAACCGAATCTTTACAATGGCCTGAGCGTTATCCCAATTTGGTCGTTACCCGCACCTTCTCCAAGGCTTACGGCTTGGCCGGTTTGCGTATCGGCTACGGTATTTCCTCGTTGGACGTGGCCGATTTATTGAATCGCGTGCGTCAGCCATTTAACGGTAATATGCTGGCTTTGGCGGCGGCCGAAGCGGCTTTGAGCGATAGCGATTATCTGGCGCAAACCATCGCCGTCAATAATGCGGGCATGCAGCAGTTGACCGGTGCGTTTAAATTCTTGGATTTGGACTGGATTCCGTCATCGGGCAATTTCGTGTCGGTCGATGTCAAACAACAGGCTTTACCCATTTATAACGCATTATTGCAGAAAGGCGTCATCGTCCGCCCCGTCGCAAACTACGAAATGCCTTTACACTTGCGGGTCAGTATCGGTACTGCGCGGGAAAATCAAATATTCATCAAGGCCTTAGGCGAGGTTCTACGAGGTGTTTAAACGCTTGTGCGTTATTGGTGTCGGTTTGATTGGCGGATCGATTGCGCGGGCGGCACGCGCTCAAGGTCTTTGCGATGAAATTGTGGCCTTCGGCCGCGAAAGAAATCTGCCTAATCTTCAGAAAGCCAAGGAATTGGGCGTTGTCGACGCGTTTTATACCGATATCGCTCAAGCTCTGGAAAATGCCGATTTAGTCATCATTGCGACGCCGGTCGGCACGATGCAAGGCATTTTCGAACAAATCAAGCCGTATTGGAATCGCGATACGGTCTATAGCGATGCGGGCAGCACCAAGGGTAGTGTTGTTGCAGCCGCCGAGGCCGCATTCGGAATGGTGCCTAGCAACTTCGTGCCGGCGCATCCGATTGCAGGCGCAGAGCGTAGCGGCGTCGAGGCAGCAATGGCCGACTTGTTTCAAAATCGCCGCTTGATCATCACGCCGGTAGCCGGTACCGATTCCGAAGCCGTAGACAAATTAAGCCTATTTTGGGAACGCATAGGTTCCAGCGTGTCGGTGATGACGGTGGACCACCACGACACGGTGTTGGCCGCCACCAGTCATTTGCCGCATATATTGGCGTTTGCGCTGGTCGGCTTGCTGGGCCGCAAAGACGAGCAACGCGAAATATTCAAATATGCGGCCGGCGGCTTCAAAGATTTTAGCCGAATAGCCTCCAGCGATCCGACGATGTGGCTGGATATCTGCCTAGCCAACAAGGACGAAATTATTCCTCTGATTCGGCAATTGAAAGACGAACTGAGTCATATCGAGCAATTATTGGTTGAGGATCGCTCCCAAGCCTTGTTCGATACCTTTACCTACGCCAGAAATGCCCGGCAACGATTCCTCGATACTTTAGACGATTAATAAGAAGACCACTATGTCACAAGAAATTACTTTTCAAGTCCAACCCGGCGGTTCTTTGCGCGGTGAAATTCGCGTACCCGGCGACAAATCCATGTCGCACCGCTCCATCATGCTGGGTTCGATAGCCGAGGGCGTTACCCACGTACGCGGATTTTTGAATGCCGAAGATGCCATGTCCACATTGGAAGCCTTTCGTGCAATGGGCGTTATCATCGAAGGTCCGGTCAACGGCGAAGTGACAATACACGGGGTCGGCAAACACGGCTTGAAAGCGCCGGAAAAACCTTTGAATTTGGGCAACTCCGGTACGTCGATGCGTTTACTTTCCGGTCTGCTGGCAGGTCAAGCTTTCGATTGCACGTTGACCGGCGACAAGTCGCTGGAGTCCCGGCCTATGCGCCGCGTCACCGGGCCTTTGGCCGAAATGGGGGCGGTGATCGAAACTCAGGATAATGGCACGGCGCCGCTGCACATCAAAGGTCAAGCCGGCAAGTTGAAAGGCATGCATTACGACATGCCGATCGCCAGCGCTCAGGTCAAATCCTGCTTGCTATTAGCCGGCATGTACGCCGAAGGCGAAACCAGCGTGACGGAGCCTGCGCCGACCCGCGACCATACCGAGCGCATGTTGAACGGTTTCGGCTACCCCGTCGTTCGGGAAGGCAGTACGGCCAGGATCGATAGCAAAGGCAAATTGACCGCGACCGAAATCGACGTGCCCAGCGATATTTCGTCGACCGCGTTTTTCCTGGTCGGCGCCAGTATTGCGCCGGATTCGGACGTGACCTTGAAACACGTCGGCATCAACCCGACCCGCACAGGCGTGATCGATATATTGCGTCTGATGGGGGCCAATATCGAAGTGCTGAACGAACGCGAGGTCGGCGGCGAGCCGGTGGCCGATCTTCGGGTGCGTTCGGCTCAACTGAAAGGCATTAACATACCTGAAGAACTGGTGCCGCTGGCGATAGACGAGTTTCCGGTATTGTTCGTCGCCGCCGCTTGCGCCGAAGGCCAAACCGTATTGACCGGCGCCAAAGAACTGCGCGTCAAAGAGTCGGATCGTATTCAAGTCATGGCCGACGGTTTGCAGATTTTGGGCGTCGATGCGCAGCCGACCGAAGACGGCATGATCATACAAGGCGGCGGCAATATCGGCGGCGGCGAAGTCGATTCGCACGGCGACCACCGCATCGCGATGTCGTTTTCGATCGCAGGGCTCAGAGCAAATGCGCCGATTACGATCAAGGATTGCGCTAACGTCAATACCTCGTTCAAAGATGTTCCGGCTCTGACGACTCAATTACGCTTAAAACTGAGTATGCTTTGAATATGAGCATTCCGGTTTTAACGATAGAC
>JAQTYP010000213.1 GCA_028688235.1 Methylomonas sp. | reverse complement strand
GAGCGCCACGACGGTCGCCTTGATTACCCTGATTACGCCGGTGTTTTCGCTGGCCTTGGGCTGGAGCGTCAATCAGGAGCCCGTCACATTACAGGTCGCCAGCGGCGCTGGTCTGATTTTGTCGGCTGTGGCGCTGCATACCTGGATGGATAAACGCCAACGCCAGTCGTCTGTTCGTTGAGAAGGCGAAGCGCCATGTCCAATATCGTCCTCGCCACCATCAACGCCCGTTACATCCATTCGGCCTTCGGCTTGCGCTACATATACGCGAATATGGGGGAATTACAGGTATGCAGCGAATTGCTGGAATTCGGGATTCAACAACGGCCGGTCGACATAGCAGAGCAACTGCTGCAACGCCGACCGGACATCGTAGGCCTGGGTGTTTACATCTGGAATGTGTCCGAAATCGCCGCCGTGGTCGGTATCTTAAAACAAGTCGCGCCGCAAATCGTGATCGTGTTAGGCGGGCCCGAAGTCAGCCATTCGCCGGACTTACCGAATGTCGCCGAATTGGCCGATTACATCATCACGGGCTGGGGTGAAATCAGTTTTCCGGCACTATGCCGGCAAATCCTGCGGAGTCAGGCGCCCGAATCCAGGATCATCCAGGGTAAAACCGTTCCGCTGGCGGAGCTGGCCTCGCCTTATCCTTATTACAGCGACAACGACATACGGCAACGCATCATTTATGTAGAAGCCTCCCGCGGCTGCCCGTTTAAATGCGAGTTCTGCCTGTCGTCGTTGGATATCACCGCCAAGCCTTTCGAATTACAGAAATTTCTGATGGATATGGAAGAGCTGTATCAGCGCGGCGCGCGCCATTTTAAATTCATAGACCGCACCTTCAATCTCAAGGTCGATACCAGCGTCGCAATCCTCGAGTTTTTTCTGGGCAAAATGACCGACGAACTCTATCTGCATTTCGAAGTGATCCCAGATAATCTGCCCGAGCGCCTGAAACAAGTCATAAGCCAATTTCCGCCCGGTAGTTTGCAATTCGAAGTAGGCATACAGACTTTCGATCCCGCGATACAGCAACTGATCAGCCGCCGGCAAGACAACGCCAAAACCACGGAAAACCTGACATGGTTGCGTCAACACTCGCATGCCCATATTCACGCCGATTTGATTGCCGGCCTGCCCGGCGATACGCTGGAAGGCTTCGGGCTTAGCTTCGATAGACTGATAGCCTCGAACCCGCAGGAAATTCAAGTGGGGATTTTAAAACGCCTGCGCGGTGCGCCCATCAGTCGGCATAACGACGGCTATGGCTTACGTTACGATCCCAATCCGCCCTACACTATCCTCAGCACTAGG
This sequence comes from Methylomonas sp., assembly GCA_028688235.1. GTDB lineage: Bacteria > Pseudomonadota > Gammaproteobacteria > Methylococcales > Methylomonadaceae > Methylomonas. Next base: position 5,010 of record JAQTYP010000213.1, on the reverse strand, counting down.
GACATGAGTTTTTTAGAACTTCAGCGCATCAACCGCTTCGCCCGCTACTGGGACTTGATAGGCAACTCAGGGCGCTTTAATTTTACATTACCGGTCATATAGCCGACCAGCCTTTCGCTCGCTTTCTGCTGCTCAGCGACGCGCTGTTTCAGATTACCGGTAGTACCTGGAAAATCGCGTTGAAACGCTTGTTCGAATTGCTCTACCTGACCATGACTCAAACACTGAACGTATCGCCTGTAAATGCTAAACAGGTACTAGAGGCCGACTACTTGCGTAGCGGCGAAAAAGCCAGACCCAATTTTTTGCAAGACCGTCCGGAAGCGGAATCGAAACGCACGGTCGCCAATAAACGGCAGAAATTGCCGCTTTAACACCGAAGACATCAATGTCTACGATCAACTGATGGCTTTATAACGCTGATGTTGCTCTAAAAATCTGTCGACATTATTGAAAAATAGATCGATCAAATGCGGGTCGAAATGGGTGCCGCGCTCTTCCTTCAGCAACTGCAATATTCTGTCCACCTCCCAGGCCGGCTTGTAACATCTTTCGTAACTCAACGCGTCGAATACGTCGGCAATCGCCGTGATACGCCCGGCTATATGGATTTCCTCGCCTTTCAAGCCGCGGGGGTAACCGTTGCCGTCCCATTTTTCATGATGCTGATGGGCTATGATAGCCGCCATGTTCAGCAGCGGCCGCTGAGACACCGATAACATATGAAAACCCAATTCGCTATGGGTTTTCATGATTTCCCATTCGTCCGGGTCCAACTTGCTCGGTTTGTTCAAAATATGATCGGGAATCGCCACCTTGCCGATATCGTGCATGGGCGAAGCATGCTTGATCAATTCTGCCTCTTCGCAGCCAGCCAAAGTCGCCATCAAATACGAAAATTCGGCGACGCGAACGACGTGCATGCCGGTTTCATGCGAACGAGTCTCGCAAATCTCACCCAAGGTCATGATCAATTCGCGTTGGGTATCGATGATTTCCTGATTGAGGGATTGAATTTCGGCTATGCCTTGCTCGATTCTCCGCTCCATGTGGTCTTGCAGCCCTTTCAACTGCAGATGCGTGGAGACGCGCGCCTTGACTTCCTCGATCTGAAAGGGTTTGTTGATGTAATCGAGACCACCGACTTCGAAAGCCTTTAATTTATCTCCGACATCGGTCAATGCGCTGATGAACAATACCGGGATATTATTGGTGGCCGGATTGCTTTTTAGCCTGAGACACACTTCGTAGCCGTCCATTTCCGGCATTTTGATATCCAGCAATATCAAATCCGGCGCCTTCTTGGCAATGGCATCCAGCGCAATTTTGCCGCTGGAAGCCGGCCGCACTTTATAACCTTCCTCCTTGAGCATACCAGCCAGTAATTGCAGGTTAGCGATCGTATCGTCGACGATCAAAATGTCGGTGTCTTGGATGAATGGCATGGCTTTATATGATTTGTCTCGGTAAACATTTCCAGAGCAAGCTAAGCGAGCCTCTTGCCCTGACATTAATACGACACTTAAAGTGCATAGAATATCGGTTGATTGCTCAAATCACAACCACTACTCCATTCCGAGGCTTTATGATAATTTTCGACCACATCGGCGCGTGTCGTCGTCTGGGGACGAAGATACGGATGGTGAAAGGGGCGGTGGTCATCCTTGCATCACTCCGCTAACAGCGCCGCGATGGCTGCCTTGGCGTTGCACTGGGCAATGGCCTCGGCAAGCTGAGCATCAGTCAGTTTGTATTTGATGGCCTGGCTGCCATGCCAATCGAACGATTGATATTCCTTTTGGGCAAACGTGACCGTTTGGCATTTTTTAGCCGGCGAATGTTCGAACGGCAGCTTATCGTCCGGCTTAATCGGCTGCATGCCTTCAGAGCTGGGCGCATAAATCAAGAAATCACCCTTCATCGCCAACACCGCGCGGTATTGCTTGGCCGTGGTGAAATACAAATCGCCCACTTCAATATCGGCCTCTTTCAGCCAGAGATTTTTGTTTTTCTTAGCTTTGTTCTTCATACAGTGGCCGCCAAGTTAGCTGTCCGACAAATCAAATCCTGAATCTGCTGCTGTACATCCCGGCCTTGACCATCTTGCTCGACCGCCATGATAAACAAGCAGCGTCCTTGGCTGGATTTCGCCCACAACTCCCCCGCCGCCCATTTTTCCGCTGAATCGTCATTACTGACATAGGCTTCCCCCTTGTACTCGACGACCAGCATCCGCCCGTCCGTCAGTTCGCAGATAAAGTCCGGGTAAAAGCGGTTATGAGCCAACGGCAACCAGAACGAGGCATGATCTCGACGAACCAGGTTCCGAATCCAAACTTTCACTTCCGGCAAACTGTCGATTGCCTTCGCGCATTCGTACTCTTCCCCTTGAGCCTTCAAATCCTCGATGAGTGGGAAAAAGTGCTTTTGAAATTTGTAGCGACCGGCGTAATACGGCGGTCGCGCCGGATAGTGTTCCGGCGAGAAACGATAGACGAATTCCTCCGTCAACACCACTTGCGCCTCATGGCCAAACAAGGCCTGCTGATAACCGGCTTTTTGCGCGCGTTTGCGGTATAAGCCAATTAAATCCCTGACAGCCCGTAACAAGGGGTATTTGTTGCGTACCAGCGCCGTCAAATTGATATTCGGTTGCTGCAATAGATCGTTGATCAGCAAGGCGCTGAATTTAAGCAAATCCCGTTGCAATACGTCAGGTTGCCGGCATTCCCGATCCAGCCAGCCGACCAAGTCTTGTTCGGTCACATCCAGCAAATCGTCATTAAGGTTAATCACCTCGTTTTGCCGTGCAAGATGAAAACTGATTTCCTTACCGTCCATGTCAATCGAAAAACTGTTACTGGTTTCCTGGATACGGAAGTTATTCAATTTGGCCGGATAATCCAGCAAGTTCAACTGACCGTTTTCCAGAAGGGTTTCCGGCTCGATCAGCTCCAATTCGTCTTGGATGACAGCACACAGTAGCGGCAACTGGCCAAAGCTTTCGCCGCGCTCAGAGGGCGATTTCTGCGCCAGGATACTTTGATTGTGGATGCGTAAATCGCGGGCAATGGCTTCTTGCGCGGGCTTCTTGCCCACCGCTTTCAGCAAGGCTTGCTGCAACGGTTCCGACACTTCACCGCTGATACGCACGACATAAGCGCCGTTATCCTCGCTGATGGCCAATTGGCGTTTATCCTCATCATCCAAATGCTCCAATTCGGGCATGGTGGGTAATTCAATCACCAAAGCAGCCAGCGCCGGTTTGGTGACTTCGCCGCCACCGTCGAACATATCGGTTTGCCCCTCGCCAACCAGCGCTTGCTGCCGCAAAAACGCCGCGACTTCCATTTCCTCGAAGCCCATCGCAATCAGCTTATCGGTCAATTCCTTAGCGGCATTGGCAAAGCCCTTGGTGGCCAGATGCGCATAAGCCCGATTCAGGTCTTCGATCACCCGGCGCCGGGCAAACGGCATCCGCAATACTCGTCCCAGCAATTGTTCGGCGTCCTTACTGGAACTGACCTGCTTGACCGAGCAAAACACATAGGCAAACGAGCAATCCCAGCCTTCTTTCAAGGCTTCGATGGTGATGATGTATTCAATCGAGCAAGCGGGATCGAACAAATTCAGGCCGTCCAGTTCGCGCTGGTTACCCGTGGCAATTGCGATGCTGTCGGCTTCGATATGTAAATCATCGGTCAGATAGGCTTTCAACACCTCAACCGTGACTTCGCCGTTTTTGGCTTCGGCTTGCAGCAAGGCAATCGGGCGAATATACGACTCGTCTTTCTGAGCATCCTGAGCCAGTTTGTTGCGGGTGATGACGGTATCGCGTACCGCATCCTGCCAGTTTTGATGCTCGGTCAGAATGATCGGCAACTTGATCATCTCTTCGGCCTTCAATTCCGCCGCCGAAACGTGGTAAAGAATGTTGCTGCCGTTGGTGGTTGAAGTATTCGGCGTGGCGGTAAATTCGATAATCGCCGCCGGATGTACCCGCTGCAAGGTATCGAAGGTCAATGCGGTTCTGGCGTTATGCGCCTCGTCCACGATCAACAGCGGTCGATGCAGAGCCAACAGATTGGCGAACGAATATTTGATTTTGCCAAGCTCATTGGCACTCAAACCCACTTCCTGAATATCGGCTGCGCTGACCTTTTCCAACCGCTCCAGATAAGGATGATTGGGCGGCAATTTGGCGAAATGCGGCTCGAAATTTTCGTGATAGGCATAGACCTTACGGCCCGAGGTATCGTTGACCCGCAAGTTGGCCAAGGTCGAAACAACCACAATGGCTTTCTGCTCTATGTCTTGCGGCCGAATTTGGGTGACCTCGTCAATGTCCAACACCAGCACTTGATGATTGAAAGCAAAATCCAGTTTTTCCCGGTAGGGATGCCCCGGTGTTTTCAGTGCGTCGACGGTTTGTTGCCGAATGGTGTTGCTGGGAACCAGCCACAAGGTAATCGGAAAATCCACATCCAGATAACTTTTGGCCGCCGTGACAATGGCATGCGAGGCCAGCAGGGTTTTACCACCACCGGTCGGAATGCGGAAACACACATAAGGCACCTCGGCAAAGCCGTAATCGCGATAAGCCAACGGCGGCAAGCCTTGGGCTTGCAAGGCTTCGGCATAAGCCTCCGTGACATTTTGTCGGTCGCGAGCCTTGGACAAAAAGCCGTCCAGAGTGTCGATCGCGCGTTGTTGGTAGCCTTTTAAGGTCAGCATCGTAAATTCAAAAGTCCTGTTTAATTCTGATGGGCTTCACTGCGTTCAACCCACCAGCGATGGGCTTCACTGCGTTCAGCCCATCCTACAATTTTTCCACGATCGGCTCGGGGTAACGGGATTGCGCCCGTCACCTCTGCCACACCACTGGACATGCGGTTTTCCGCATCCGGCGGTTGAACCCAGTGACCTTACGCGGCCACAAAATCTGATGGAAGCCATAATCCCCATCGTTTCAACCTTGCGTTATTGAGCACCGTGTGGAGCATCGGGCTT
>JAQTYP010000212.1 GCA_028688235.1 Methylomonas sp. | reverse complement strand
TGGCCAAAAGCGTTATTTCGACCATCGATATCCCGTCGGAACGCAACGCGGCCATGGACGGTTACGCCTTTTCCAGCAAAGATATCGCCGAAAATCAGCCGTTCACGTTGCAATTGGTTGGCACTTCCTGGGCGGGCAAGCCTTTCGCCGATCGGCCGGACCAACGACAGTGCGTGCGTATTTTTACCGGCGCCGTCGTGCCGGACTTTGCCGACAGTGTCATTACCCAAGAGCAAGTCACCGTAGACGGTAAGAACATCACTCTTCCAGGCAACACCCAGCCCTTCAAAAACATCAGGGCCGCAGGCAGCGATGTCAAAAAACAAGACATCCTGCTCACTGCCGGCAAGCAACTGACTGCCCGCGATCTGGCGCTGCTTGCAGCGGCCGGCGTTGAAAAAGTAGACGTCTATCGGCGGATCAAGATTGGTTATTTTTCCACCGGCGATGAATTGGTCGCCTTGGGTCAAACATTGCAGCCGGGGCAAATCTACGACAGCAATCGCTATCTGTTAGCCGGCCTACTGAGCGATCCATCGTTATCGGTCACCGATTTAGGCATAGTCGAAGACGATCCTGAACGCCTGGAGCAAACAGTGATCCGGGCGGCCAAAACCTTCGATATGCTGATTTCGACCGGCGGCGCGTCGGTAGGCGAAGCCGACTATGTCGAACAAATCCTGAAAAAATGCGGCCAGATTAATTTCTGGAAATTAGCGATCAAACCCGGCAAACCCTTAGCCTTTGGCAAAATCGACAACTGTTGGTTTTTTGGATTGCCCGGCAATCCGATTGCGGTTCTAGTTACCTTCGAGCAATTCGTCAAACCCGCCTTACGGCGCTTGGCAGGCGGCGTAACATCGACTGCGATTCGACTTCGCGCCCGATGTGAAAACCCATTGAGTAAATCGCCAGGGCGACAGGAATACCAACGCGGTATTTTGACTCAAATCGCACCGGGCGAATATTCGGTAATGTCGGCGGGGCGCCAAGATTCGCATCAACTCAAGGTCGCCAGTCAGGCAAATTGCCTCATCATCCTGGACAGTGAGTGCGCCGGTGTGGAAGCCGGCGAATTCGTCACGGTCGAACCTTTCGAAAATCGAATCTAAGCATCAGAAATTGAATCTGGTCGAAAACTGCACTCTATGCAATTCGCCATTTTCGGTGTTTACCAATTCGCGCATGCCGTAAATATATTCCAGACCGATAGTCGCCTGACTGATCGGGCTCCATAGCAGGTTAGCGTGAACGGAGTGAGATTGCTGATTGGCCTTGGCAGCGTAAGCGGGTTGGTCGGCGTAGGCTATACCATAGGCAAGCGTGGAACGCCATTCCTTGTCCCACCAATGCTGATAGGCCAGCATGCCTGCGTAGCTTGGAATCAACTCCATTTCACCGTTTCTGTCGACTGCGGCGTCGGCATAGAAATTATTCACCCCGTAACGGCCTATAGCGTTGCCGTAAGCCAGCATGAAGCGAACATTGTCCGCGTCGAAGGTATTGATTTTGCCCGCCAGATTGACCGCGCCGCCCCAAATCGATTTTTCGGTTCTGACCACGGCCGGCGTGTATTGAGCCTGCCGCCCCATCACTGCCAGGGATAAATTGCCCCAGGTGGGCAGATAATTCAGGCGTGCCACCAGATCGGGATAATGACTGGAGTTGTTCGTCGACAGACTGTTACTCGCCGCATCCCAGATGCGACTGTTAGGCGCTTCCAACGCCACCTGCCAATCCATGGGAGTACCGGCAAAGGTAAAGGGCTGAGTCCATCGCACCTGAGGTTGACGCAAGGCTCCCAATACGCCGACGTTATTGTTATCCAGCGTGTCCGCCTGGGCCTGACTGTTCAGAAAAGTTGTCCAGGTTTGGCCGGCCAGGAAATTTCCGAACGTACCGTAAGCATGACGCAATCTGGGTGTGTAGGTATTCATCCTGGCATCGCCGTAAAAATCCAGCTCCAAATAGGTATTGATATCCCCCAATTGGCTAGGCGTGAACGACTTGAACCAGAAGCGACTTTCCTTGGCATGAAAACCGATCAGATCGTTTTCGCCATCCGGCAAGACGCCAACCGGAATTTCGGCAAGCTCCAGACGCTGATTGCCGCGGGTGTCTTGCCCCATGCCGGCGCTGCTAAACAGCACATCGAGCTTGACAAAACCGCCCTTACCGATAGAAGTATCGGTTCCAGGCACCTTGAACGTCCCTTTTGTATCTCCCGCCGTCACGACGGGTTTGGCGACATTTGGCTCGCCAGTTGCAGCCGCAACAACATGTGGACTCGCCGCCGTAGCACTTCGAGTTTGGGCGACTTCCGCAGGCGACGAAGCGCTTTTTTCGTTACCTATAGTCTTCAATTTTTGCTCCAGTTCGTCGACCCTGGCATTAGACTGGGCAACCTGGGCCTTCAATTCCTTGATCTGGGTCGTCAGCTCTTCGAGCAATACCGCCATATCCTGTTCGGCAAAGGCGGGCATCGAAAAAACCAGCAATACAACCACAACAGGCAAAACTAGTATTGTTTGCGCCATGACACTACCTCGTTAAAGTTTACGAAATAGTGTATGACAAGCCTGGCAGGTAGCCCTCATCTCGTGCAGGGTCGAGGACATCGCATTGAAATTGTGATTTTTCGCCTGATTCTGCAAGTCGTTGGCATGCTGTCCCAAGGTCTGCGCCAAACTGCGAAAAGCCGCTTGTTCGTTTTCGCTCAAACCCAAGCCTGGTAGTTTGTTGACCAGACTTGTCGCCGTAACCGTCAACGTTTTCGAAGCCTCGACGATCTGTCGGGTATAGCGACTTCGTTCGATATCCATCTCGTGCTCGGTCATGAAACGCTCCATCATCAGGCCGTTCATTCTATCCATCAACTGCCGCAATTCCCTGTCTTGCACCGCATGTAGCGCGGGACTGCCGCTGGAATCGCCCGAAAACGCATCACTTCCTGCGGGCCGTGAGGAACACGCGGTCATCGCACAACAAGCCGATATCAACACCAGGAAATTTTTCATTGAATGCCTCCAGAAATTACGAACTTCCAATTGATTGGACCCAAAAACAGTAGGCCGGTCCTGGAAATACCATTCATCGCGGGATTCGAAAGGATCGCAAACACGCTTGCGCGCTAATTTCCAGGCAAAATTACACTATTGTTAGCACAGGAATTGTAGTAGAGATTGCTTTATGCACTGGCCAAATTATCCAAATAGCCGTGTTTTCGGGCCAGATAACCGTCGACGAAGGCTTTCATGGGCTCGGCCTCGTATTCGCGTAATCCGCTGACGGCCAGTTTCTTGAATCCGCTGCCCACGACTTCCGCGTCCGCCTTGATTTGAAAATGCAGATAAGCCGTCGCACGCTTGCCGTTGACTTCCATCGAAGGCTCCAACATCTGCAACTGCGGATTTTTGACGTCGACCCTAGCCATATTCAAGGTCATGCTTTCGTAGATGACCAAGGGTCTATCGATATTGAACATCACATTTTCTTGCTCCAACAGCGGCACCAATACGTAAGGAAAGTTTTGCCCGGAAAATGCCACATAATCCCGAATAAGCGTCTCCAGCATCGCCTGATCGTGATTGATTTCGCCGGAACGTTGGATTTGCAGATAGGTTTTACCCTGACTGTCGGTGATATCGATTTGATCGGCATCGGTGTCGGGAAAATTCAACAATATGCCGTCGCCAACCATGCCGGAAAAAATGAAATGCATGTTCTTGCTAAGGCCATATTTCTCCAGCACCAACGAAAACAACAAATCACCCGGCACGCAAAAGCGTTTGGCATCCTCGTCGTGCAAGGGATTGAAGTCGTGGGCGACTTCCTTGGCAAAGCTGCTGGCTTGATGTGCACCGATACGAATGCTGTTGCCTTGAGTATCGTAAAATTCTTTTAGAAACATATTGTTATTATTTTTAGTAGCGTGGCGTGGATGGATCGCAGTTTATAGACCAGGCGTCGATGCCGCCTTTTAAGTTGTATAGTCGGTTGAAGCCCGCTTGCTCCAAAAACAAACAGGCCTGTTGGCTACGCATGCCATGATGACACAGCACGAGGATATCTTGTTCTTGATCCAGTTCGTCGACGCGCTCAGGCAACTGCCTGAGCGGGATATGCAGGCTACCCTGAATGTGAGCGAAGGCGAATTCGTTGGGCTCGCGCACATCCAGAAGCACCAGACGCTCTGCGTTTTCCAAGCGCTGCTGAAGTTGCTGGACTGTCATTTGTGTTATCGGCATAGAAATCGCTCCAATCTTTTTAAGGCTGAGGCCATTCTATCGACAGATGCGGTATATGCAAAACGGATATGTCTATCGGCCAAATAATGACCGAAATCCCGGCCCGGCGTTACTGCCACTCCTTCTTGCTCCAATAATTGTCTGGCAAACTCGAAACTATCGTCGGTAAACGCACTGCAATCGGCATAAACATAAAATGCACCTTCCGGCTTGCAGGCGATTTTAAAACCCAGTTTCAACAGATTTTCGTATAGAAAATCACGGCGCTCTTTGAATTCCAGCCGCCTTCTCTCCAGTTCCGCCATGTTTTCAGGCGTAAACGATGCCAGTGCCGCATATTGGGAATGCGTGGGCGTAGAGATGAAAATATTTTGCGCCAGTTTTTCAGCGGCCTCGATAAAGTCATCCGGTACGACAAGCCAACCAACCCGCCACCCTGTCATGCCGAAATATTTGGAAAAACTGTTGATGACGAAAACATCGTCACTAGATTCCAAGGCACTGGCGGCACGACCATCATAGACCAAGCCGTGATAGATTTCGTCGGAATAAAAACAGCCGCCTAGGCTATGCACCTGTTCTATCGCCCGGTTGAAATCATTGCCTCCGAGCAAGGTTCCGGTCGGATTGGACGGTGAGGCCAGCAATACCCCTTTGCTGTCGCTCCGCCAATGCTTGGCGATCAATTCGGCCGTCAATTGATAAGCGCTGCCGGCGTCGACGTCGACAAAATGGGTATGACCGTTGAACAAGCGCACGAAGTTATCGTTACAGGGATAACAAGGATCGGCCATCATGACCTGTTCGCCAGGATTCAGACTAATGCCAAACGCCAGCAAAAACGCACCCGACGCGCCCGGTGTAACGAATACCCGGCGCGGGTCCAGTGTAACGCCGTATGCGTCTTGGTAATGACGAGCGATGCATGCACGCAGTTCGGGCAAGCCGGCTGCCGCGGTATATTTGACGTCGCCCGTGCGCAACAAGGCTCTGCCCGCATCGATCACGGCCTTTGGCGTCGGAAAATCCGGCTCGCCGATTTCCATATGAATGACGTCCCTACCCTCGCGCTCCAATTCTTTGGCGCGTTGTAGTAATTCCATGACATAAAAGGCCGAAATGCCCTGCATGCGCTCTGCTATTCGTGGTTTCATATTGCCTTAAGTATTGGAAAAAGCGGGCGCATCATAACAAACTTCTTGCTTGCGCTTGGTCATTCTGATAAAAAGCACCGATTTTTTTACCGCCAGTCAGGAGTCAATGGATGAATAGTTCCGCGTCAGAATTTACCTTCAAACCGTACGAAGAAAAAGAAGGTGAAGAATACATGAACGAGGCCCAGTTACAGCACTTCATCAATATCCTGAATAAATGGAAATCAGAATTGATGGAAGAAGTGGATAGAACTGTGCACCATATGCAAGACGATGCCGCCAATTTTCCCGATCCCAACGATAGAGCCACTCAGGAATCGGAATTCAGTTTGGAGTTACGGACCCGCGACCGCGAGCGCAAGTTGATCAAGAAGATAGACGAAGCTTTGAAGAACATCGAGGCCGGCGATTACGGTTATTGCGAAACCTGCGGCGTCGAAATCGGCATCCGCAGACTGGAAGCGCGCCCGACCGCAACCTTGTGCATCGATTGTAAGACCCTGGATGAAATCAGGGAAAAACAAATGGGTTAATCCTGCCCATTAACACGCCACACTATATCGGCCGGTTTGCGCCATCGCCTACCGGCCCGCTTCATCTCGGTTCGCTGTATACCGCGCTGGCCAGCTACCTGGATGCCCGGCATCACGGTGGATCCTGGCTACTGCGCATAGACGACCTGGATACCCCACGCAATGCGGCTGGCGCAGCCGATGCGATCTTGCGCTGCCTGGAACGATTCGGTTTGCAATGGGACGGCTCAGTCTATTACCAAAGCCGGCACATCGACGATTATCTGGATGCCCTGAACCGCTTGCACGCTCAGTACAGGCTATACCGTTGCACCTGCAGCCGCAAACGGCTGGCCGTCAACCCGGATGTCTATCCGGGATTTTGCCGTGACGCTGCCCATCCTGAAGACAGCCAACA
>JAQTYP010000211.1 GCA_028688235.1 Methylomonas sp. | reverse complement strand
ACGGGTCCAGCCGCAACGCGCGGCAACCCAATTGCGGATGGCAGCCGCTGGCGGCAATCTGACCATTATCGTTGATACCGGTGGCCAGCAGAATACTCCAGCCGGTACTGGTGGGGTCGATCAGTTCGTTCAATTTCCAGAGTTCACCATTGGCGTAGAGAAACGCGAAGTCTTTCGGATTGGGTTTGCCGTAGCCGAATCCCATCATGCCACCGTAGTCTATCGAACTGCCGACTACCTGACCAAGGCTGTTGATACCGTAACCGTAAGTTTCCGAAGCGCCGGACAGGCTGCCCAAATCGTGCATTGTGCCGTCCCAGAGGAAGGCTCTGTTGACGATGTTCCAGTCGGCGTCGTAGTGAAAGGACCAGCCAGTCACCCAACCTTGCTCGTTGATGGCTACGCCATAGCTGGATGGCAGATGTTCTCCGCCCAGCGTGCCGATGTCCCGCATCGTATTGCCGTTCCAAACAAAGGCGTGAATGGCGCCGTTGTCACCGGTATCGGAAGCGCCGGTACTCCAGCCGCTATCGTTGATGCCGCTGCCATAACTGCTGGATCCGCCCAGCGTGCCGAGCACTTGCGGTGGCGTGGTGCCATCCCAAATGAAGGCTCGGTAATCCGTGTTCCCCGTACTATCCAGCGCACCGCTGACTTGGCCGAGATTGTTGATGCCGAGGCCGAAGCTGTTGGGGATGCCGAGTTTTTGAATCGCGCTGCCGTTCCAGCGAAAGGCCTGCGCTTGCATCGAGTCGTTCCGCGGAAAATCATAAGCAAAGCCGGCGACCTGGTTACTATCGTTGATGGTCAAGCCCAGTCCGATGGTAATCGCGGCAATGCTGTGTCCGTCGCCGATAAAGGCTTGGCCGCCGCCAATACCCGCGACCTGACCGCTGGCATTGATGCCGGCACTAGCGCTAGGGGTGGCGAATGGGTTAATCAATCCCAGGTCGACCACGCGATAAGAGGGAGCGGCGGCCAGATCGGCGGCGTTGGCTAGCAAAAAGGCGGCAACCGCGCTGATATGGTTGAATGTTGGGTGTTTCATGGAGTAGCCTCGTATTCAATGCCGGACGATACCGGGCGCGTGTGATTCTAGGGCGCGGAACTTATCCTGCCCTGGCGTGGCGGAATAAGCACCGCAAAATCCGCTGAAGGATCAAATTTTCCGTTTACCCATGGCCAACAATCCGGTTAACGCGGATAGCATTAGCCAGGCGGAAGCCGGTAGCGGGACATTGCTGACCGCCTCGCCGTAGACTTTGATTTCGGTGATGGAAAACCAATCGCCGACCGTGCCTTGAAAATTGCTCAATACCAGTGCCCAAGCCGGGGTTGTCGCCAGTATGCTGGCGCTGAGATCCACCGAGTCGTTGACGAAAATGCCGTCCTTGTTCAGCGCGGGACCGAATGCCGTGGTGGTAAAAGGCGTATTCGCTGCGCCGCCATTCGGGCCGATGATGCCAACTTCGAACGAGGTGATGGCGCCGGGAATCCGGTTGTCGGCCATATCGCCGCCGTAAATCTCGATTCTATCGACTAACCAAGACTGCGAGGTGTCCAGGGTCAGAAACAGTGTCGGATGGATGGGGGTGCCGTCCGAGGCGGCCGGCGAGACGAATAATTGAGAGTTGATCCCGCCGCCGATCACGCCGTCGTTCAAGGTGCCGCTGCCGCCTTGATAAGTGGCTAACGTGCCGGCATTGCCCAGGTTCGTAAATTGATTGCCTGGTGTGATATTGCCGCTGTAATTGTGAAACCAGTTGCCATGCCCGGACAGCACGGCGTCGTTGATGTCGTAATAGGCGATGCCGATGGGTTGCGACCAGCCTGGCATGGAAACCGCCAGTAAGGCCAAGCCGGCGAAAAACCGGCGCAAGGAAGAGAGTGATTGAGTCATGATGTACTCCTAAGATTGGTTAAAGGTTTATGCCCTCTGCGTCGGATTCCTTGGAATCGGGGCGGTCGAATCCGGCGGCGGAATTGACTATCTCAGTCAGGCGGGAATTTACCTGCGTATTAGCTGCGCCGACAATCCCGCCAAATTGGGGGTGTTGCGGTAAGGGGGGAATTGGCTCAGTATAGGGAGCGTTAATTCATCACCGGTTTATGGACGTTTATACGATGAAGATTTTGTTACTCGACGACCATGCCTTGTTTCGGGCCGGTTTGCGGCTGCTGTTGGAAACGCTCGACCAGGATGTGATTACATTCGAGGCCGGCACGATAGCCGAGGCGCGGCAAATTGCCGACCAGCATGCCGATCTTCAGCTTTGCCTGCTCGATCTGAACCTGCGCGAGGAGGACGGTTTGGAGATGCTGGATCGGATTAAGGTCAGCGCGCCCGCTGTCGCCGTGGTGGTAGTGACCGCCAGCGACGAGCCGGCCGTGGTGCGCGCTTGTCTCGACGCCGGGGCGATGAGCTTCATTGCCAAAAGCTCGCCGCCGGAAGTGCTGGCCGAAGCGTTAAGGCATGTGCTGGCAGGCTCTATCTATTTGCCGGCGACCTTGTTGGACGGCCAAGCCCAAGCCTCCGAGACGCCGCTTAACTTGTCGCCGCGTCAGCGCGACGTGTTGCGGGGCTTGTGCCGCGGCATGTCCACTAAAGCGATTGCCCGCGAACTGGGGCTATCCGAACATACCGTCAAGGAATACATCGCCGCCTTGTTCAAATTGCTCGACGTGCATAATCGCACCGAGGCGGTTATCAAAACCGGGCGCTTGGGTTTGCTGCCCAAGCGTTATTGATAATCCATGCCCGAACGTTTTAGCGCCGATTTTTCGCCGCCATTGGCGGATTCCGGCCCGGAGAGTCCGGCGTTCGAGCGCGAAGTGCTGGACGAGTTGATTTATCTGCATGCCGGCGTGCTGATGCGAATGCCCTGGGTGCAGTTATTGTTGGCGACCGGTGTGGTGTTGCTGGTATATCGCACCGTGCCGGCCGCTTGCTGGGGCGCCTGGGCTGTGCTGACCGTCGGCGCGGAATATCTGCGCGCCCGCCATGCCGGAAAGATTCTGAAGCAAGATACGCTGGATAGCCCAGAGTCGGCTCACCGCCTGCTGATTTTACTGGCGGCGGGCGTGGGCGCTACGGTCGGCCTGGGCGCGTTGTTGTTCATGCCGCATATATCGCTGCCGAACCAGGCGCTGCTGGTGATTATCCTGTTCGCGATGCCGGCCGCCGGCGTGTCGGTGGCCGTGTCCTCGCCGCAGATTCTGGCGGCGTATTCGCTGTTGATTCTGGTCCCCACCGCGTTGAGCTGGGCGCTGCGTTATCCGGAGCAAATACTCACGGTTGCCGGCCTGACCACGCTGTATTGGTGGTTCATCATCAGCGTGGCCGGCGACGGCGAGCAGTTGCTGAGGCGGTCGGTGGCGATCCGCCGCCAACGCGACCGGATGTTGCGGGACTTGGAGCGGCGCAATGCCGAGGTACGGGCGGCGGTCGCCAAAGCCGAACAATCGTCCCAGACGCGGGCGCGGGTGCTGGCCGCCGCCAGCCACGATTTGCGCCAGCCCTTGCACGCCTTGTCGGTGTATAGCGCGGTTCTGGTGGCAAATCCGGCGGCGGACAGCTTGCCGGAGGTGGCGCGCAATATCGATAAGTTGGTGCGCAATCTGGGCGGCTTGCTGCATGGCCTGCTGGATTTGTCGCGATTGTCCGCCGATCAATATGTGCCCGATCTGCAGCGTATTTCGCTGGATAGGCTGGCGGCAGAGGTCTGCAACGAATACGAAGTGCAGGTGCGCGACAAACAACTGGCGTTGATCCGGAATTTGCAGCATGTGCGCTTGCACGACGATGCGGTCGCCATCGGCCGCATTCTGCGTAATTTATTGGATAACGCCATCAAATACACCGATAGCGGGCAGGTGACGGTGACCACTTACAGCAGCGGCGATCGCGCGGTGCTAACCGTCGAGGATACCGGCAAGGGCATACCCGAGGACGAGCAAGGCCGAATCTTCGAAGAGTTTTATCAGTTGGACAATCCTGGACGCGATCAAGGCCGAGGCGTGGGTCTGGGCTTGGCTATCGTGCAACGCTTGTGTGAACTGATTGGCGCCGAGATTAGTTTGACCTCGCGGGCCGGCGTCGGCAGCCAATTCAAACTGACGTTTCGTAGCCTGGCTGTCGCTGCCGCGTGCCGACCGGCGATACCTGTCGACGACGAGGCTTGTTTGCGCGGTAAGCGGATTTATATCGTCGACGACGAGGCCGATATTTTGCGGGCCATGAGCTTGTTGTTGAGCTCGTGGCAAGTGCGGGTGGAGACGGCGGCATCTTCTTCGCATGTCAATCTGTTGTTCGAGCAGGCCGGTAAGCCGGATTTACTGATCGTCGATTTACGGCTGGGCGACGGCGAACAGGGTGTCGGCATGGCCAGTCGACTGCAACAGGCTCATGGCGATTTTCCGGTGCTGGTAGTAACCGGCGAGACTTCGCCGGACGCCGTGCGCCTGGTTGCTGGCGAAGGCTATCGTTTGCTGCAAAAGCCCATTATCGCCGACGAGCTGTACGCAACGCTGTGCTCGGCGTTGGGGGTCTGAATCGGCGTTAGCGGCGTAGATAGAGGGGGCGACCTCAATTCTGGCACGTTTAGAAATCAATCACTTAGAAATCTAATCGCCATCAGTAAATGACATACTTTAGATAAAATGTATAACAACAGATTGAGATACGATCTAAATGCTTCAATTTGAAATTTTTTTTGATTTTTTGCCTGTCTGCTTCAAATTGATGTCGCCCCCATCAGGTTAGCGTTTGCGATCGACCACTAAGGCATATCCCTCAATTTCAGCTTTATTTCGGTTATTTAACACAGTTTGATTGAATGTGCGTTCGGGCCATGAATCCGCCGAGGTCGTCTTGTCGTTTTCGGCTTACGCGAATCAGTAGAGCTAGACGCTAGAATCGTTAAGGCTTAATCTGTGGCACGTCAATTGCTTATGGTTACGGCATTGTCATAAATCACTTACAAAAAGCAAGGATTAGCCGCGACTATTATGCATACATGCCGCCATCACATTTCCGGAGCGCCATGGCGTCCATTCGCATCGCGCTTGACCGGAAATCGGGTGAGTCGCAAGAAAGAGGAAGCAAAGACGACCGGGGGGCTAGAGTATTCTAGGAACCTATGGCTCGCGATGCTGCTATGGATCGCGTTGACCCTGGCGCCCACTGCCGTGAACGCCGCCGAACTCGACATTCAAGACTGGACGGTTTCGCCGCGCTTGTCCAAAATCGGGAACCCGCTCGAACGGAGCTCGGACGCGGTGGCGGCCGGCAAAGCCATCTATTTGCGCGAGTGCGTGCTTTGCCACGGCGAATCCGGCAAGGGTGACGGACCGGTGGCGGCGAGTCTCGAAAAACCGACAGCCGATCTCACCTCCAGGGCCGTTTTGCAACAATCGGATGGAGCCATTTTCACCAAGATCCGTAGCGGCAGATCGCCGATGCCCAGTTTCAAAAATACACTGGACAAGGATGACGTTTGGCGGCTCATTCATTTTATTCGCGCCGGATTGACGACCGTGGAAGGCGAGCAAGGCCCGTCTTCGGCGAATAGCCAAGGGTCAACTAGTGGCGATTCGGCTCACGACGAATTATTCAAAAAGTCGCGGTTTCCTTCCGCTCAAGAATGTGGTGCTTGCCATCTGCAAATTTATCGGGAGTGGTCGGTGTCCCGCCATGCCTTCGCGCAAATCAGTCCGACCTTCACTGCCTATCAAGGCACGCTTGTGACCTTGACCAACGGAACACTGGGCGATTTTTGCCAGCGCTGCCATAGCCAGACCGGCATGTTCGGTGGCGAGCCTATCATGGCGCCGAACAATCAGCGCTCTAAGGTGGCGATGGAAGGTATCACTTGCGTCGTATGCCATCGAGTACCGCAAGCCTACGGCAAAATCACCGGGCGCTTTCCGCTGGAACCCGGCGATATTCATGCGCCGATTTACGGTCCGCGCTCCGGCGACGAAGCGAAACGCGTGCTTGATTCCCAAGCCGCGCAAGCGCCACGCATGCATCGCGAAGCGCGTTTGTTGGAGCAGGTGTCTCAACCCGGCTTTTGCGGGCGTTGTCACGATGTCCGCTTGGCCAACGGCATTCGTTTCGAGGACTTGTTCAGCGAATACAAGCAAACCGACGCCGCCACGCGCGGTGAAACTTGCCAGGATTGCCACATGGGGCCTATACCCGGCAAGGCGTCGGAGTATCCCCAGGCGCCGGCCGCCGTGGTTCGCGGCCAGCCGACTCGCCCGGCTAAGCGCACTAATCATATGTTCCCAGGGCCGGATAGTTCCGTCGTGCATCCCGGCATCTTTCCGATCAATGCCGAAACGCAGG
>JAQTYP010000210.1 GCA_028688235.1 Methylomonas sp. | reverse complement strand
GATCCTTCTCGTAACGCGACCCGCGTCAAGCCTCCGGCGACCAGCCTGATATCCTTGCCCGATAACACGAAGGGCCTTAAGTCCACATGGCGGGGAGCGACCCCCGATTCGACCATCGTCGGACAAGTCGACAAGGCCAATGTCGGTTGAGCGATGAAGTTTTCGGGCTCGGCCAGTATGCGTTGCTTGTAGTCTTCGACCTCCTGTTTCGAACTGGTCGGGCCGACCAGCATGCCGTAACCGCCGGAACCTTGCACTTCCTTGACCACCAACTCCGGCAAATGCGCCAGCACGTATTTCAGGTCTTCCTCCAGGCTCAAGCGCCAAGTCGGCACGTTGGACAATAACGGCACCTCTCCAAGATAAAACCGTATCATTTCAGGCACATATAAATAAGTCGACTTGTCGTCCGCTACGCCGGTGCCGACACCGTTGGCCAACGCGACGTTACCGCTGCGGTAAGCTTCGAATAAACCAGGCACGCCCAAAGCGGAATCGGGCCTGAAAGCCAGAGGATCGAGAAAATCGTCGTCGACCCGACGATAAATCACATGCACTTGTTGCGGACCTTCCGTGGTGTACATATAAACCTTTTGCTGACGCACGAATAGGTCCTGACCTTCGACCAATTCCACGCCCATCTGGCTGGCCAGGAAGGCGTGTTCGAAATAGGCGCTGTTATAGGAGCCAGGCGTCATGACGACTATGGTGGGATCGGACACATGCAGGGGCGCTGCTTCTCGCAAGGTGTCCAGCAGCATTTGCGGATAGTGCTCCACCGGTTCGACTGTATGGTTGGCAAACAACTCCGGAAACAAACGCATCATGGTATTACGGTTTTCCAGCATGTAGGACACGCCGGACGGCGTGCGCAGATTGTCTTCCAGCACGTAAAAATCGTTTTCGGCTACCCGCACCAGATCGATGCCGGCGATATGGGCATAGACCTGATTCGGCAAATCGATGCCCTGCATTTCTTTCCGGTACAAGACATTGTCCAATACTTGATGAGCATTGATGACGCCGGCCTTGATGATTTCTTGATCGTGATAAATATCGTGCAAAAAGGCATTCAAGGCCTTTACCCGCTGTTTGATACCCTGCTCCAGCCGCCGCCATTCGGTGGAGCCGAAGATGCGGGGCACGATGTCGAAAGGAATCAATCTTTCCGAGCCGGCGCTTTCGCCGTAGACCGCGAAGGTAATGCCCAGACGCCGGAACAGCAATTCAGCTTCGGCACTTTTGCGTTCCAGCGTGCCTTCCGGCAGCTGCGACAGCCAGCTCGCATAGCCGTGATAAATGTCGCGCACCTCGCCATCGGCCGTGCGCATTTCGTCGAAGTAGTTTGTGGCTGGATTCATAGTCGTACCTTCCTGCAATGCTATCCAGCAAGAGCCATGCCATCGAGATACTTTGCAGCTTCGGGAATGGAACGAAGCGCACGAAGCCAAAGTTCGCACCAAACAAGTTCTTATCGTAGTGCAGCCGCACCAGATTGGGGATAATTGTAGCCGTCGAAATCCAGCCCAGCCGAAAGGCAAAGCTTAGAGGGTGCGATTCAAACTGAAGCGCAATAAAAAAATGAAACCAAAGAAAAGGCCGCCCCAATAACGCCTGATTCCTGCGCTTTTACGAAAACCATCCAGGGTTTTCGCCCTGCGGGCCAGCCTATCGGCTCTTCAAATTTGCTCCAGGCAAATTTGTCGCTTTTATCGAGGGTTTTCCGAAGGGGCTTTCCAGCCCCTCGGAAAACGCGCGGCATCCCTGCCGCGCCCCTGTCGGGCTGTTCTCGACAAAAGCGGCGATGCTCGGGGGTATAAGGAGGGAGCCCCCCCCTGCCTTCGGCAGTTTTTCGCTTCGTATTTTTCGAAACACCTGGCTCCCCAAGTAATTTTCGCCTCAGTTTGAATCGCACTCAGGCTTAGAGAATATCCGGCACAACTTGTACCTGATGCTATGGGTATTGAATAATCGCCCGATTTATCAATGCTTTTTTGAGTTATGAGCTATCAGGAAATTTCGGAAGAGTTTTGGGATCTTGTTGCGCCTTTGCTGGAGCAGTTCAAACGCCAGACACCGGGTGGTTCGAAACCGGTGGAGTTCAGAACGCTATTGAAACGCGTCGAGATCAACGTGGTAAGCCACGGCTACGCGCCGCATATCCGCCGAATTGGCGAGGAAAAAACAGCATGGACCCCACGACAGTCATCCTGCCCGACGCAGGGTGGTCGAACGCACCTTTGCATGGTTGAAAGCATTTCGGGCTATCAGAACCCGCTACACCTGCAAGAGAACCAACTATTTGGCCTTGCTCCACCTGGCTTGCGCTCTTGCACTCACTCGGCGATTAGAGGCCACCTCTCAGCATGTTATGTGCCCGATATCCTCTAAGGTTTTAACGGGAAAATGCATGTTGGTTTTCTCTTTAAGGTTATGGTTTTAGATTAAAAATCGTCGTCAATGACTGAACAGCTTTTCGATTTTGGCGGCCAGTTGCGAGGCTTCGACGGGCTGGTCGCCGACGATGGTCACGCATTTCTTGTAATCGGCGAGTTGAATGCACAGCTTCTTGCTACTGACATCGGCCATTTTCAGCGCCGTGGTGGCGACCAGCGCGTTATCGCGTAGCAGCACTTGTTTTTTGACCAGGTAGGTATCGCCTAACTCGAAGAAATGGATGCGGTAAAAGTCGTTGAGCAGTTCGAGCAAGATTTCGTTTGAAATATAGGTTTCGATCTTCACCGGATTGGCGTCGGTGTTTTGCTTATAGCCGTTGCCGTTGCCATGAATGGCGATTTCGTAACCTCCTGGAATACCGTGACCTGTCTGATGCAGGATTGAAATCGAGACCTCGGCCAGCGGATATTGCGCCGGCGGCATCGGCTTAGCGTCGGCCGCTTGCGCGGGATTGGACATGGCTGTCACTCCCATTAGCAACAAGCCGTAAACGGATGGGTTATGCATTTTCATCGACGACAAGAATGGTTGAAATGAGGCTCCCGAAGGAGCCTCATCTTAAAACATCGATTAGGCTGACTTACGTTGGCGATTGACGCCCAACAAACCCATTAGACCACTGAGCATCAACCAGACCGCGGAGGGTACGGGAACGGCGGCCGGCGCGGCGACCTTGCTATAACCAATGTCTTTCAATACCGCTAAATCCAGGGCGCCCAGGGTTCGGACATCCAGGCCGTGTCCATGCGCCTTCGCGTTCATGATGGACATATTGGAAATATCGCTGTTATCGTCGAGATGGGAGACGTTGCTGCCCGGTTCCAAAGGATTCGGGGTATAAATCGGAATGCCGACCCCGGTTCCGGTTGCCGCTAGAGCGTTTTCGCCGCTAAAGAATACGCCGGCGGCATTCTCCGTGCCGGCGGTCAACGCCGGAACCAAGCTGGGGTCGAACACGCCGTTGTTGTCGATCAACCAATTGCCGGAAAAGTCGGTCAGGAAGCTATCGTAAATAGACCAGGTATCGGGAGTGCCGGGAGCTTGGCCTTCAAGTCCCGTTCCGCCCTCGCCAATATAGGAAATGAAGCCGAACGAGTGCAACAACTCGTGGATGGCCGTGGATTTAAAATCGTATTGATCCGTTCCGACCGTGTCGCCCAGGCCCCAATCCCAGATGAAATTCCAATTGATGTAACCATCGGCGTCGCTACCGTTGATGTCGTCGCCGTCGATGATTTTTGTCTGAACTATATTTTTCTGGAACGTGCCTGGTTCTGGATAGCTCCCGCTACCTGCGGATGCCAGGACGTATTCATCACTGCTATACGAAGTGACGTCGTAAACCAGATGGGCGGTATAGCCGCTGAAATAGGCACCCAAGGCGTTGGCGGCCTCGTTCAACGCCGCTTTTCTGTCCGCGCCAAAAGTCGGATCGTCGAAGCCTTCGCCCGGATTGAGATAATTGAAGCTGAAGGTCAAAGCCGCTTGCGCAGGTTGAGCCATTAAGCCAAACACCAAACAACCCGCTGCGATGAGTGGTTTTGACGCGGATAGAACGTTTCCATTGAATCTTGAAGACTGAATATTCATAATTTTCCTAATTATATCTTTAGACTTTGTAACCCAAAGCATCCGAATCCGATGCCATAGTCGTTAAAATGGGTAATGCGATGGTAGGGTATCAAACGAAGAAGCCACCGACTATTAGACCTTGGGCTAACGGCTGAATGAATTCCGGCAAGGCATCGAGTCCATTTTCCGGGTCACTTACGAAGCGATGCCGACGCGTTCAACGAGGCGAACCAGGTCCGGTACGGAAGATACGCGCAATTTTTCCAGCATGCGCGCGCGATGAACCTTGACCGTCTTTTCGGTGATCAGCAGTTCGGCGCCGATTTGCTTGTTCAATCGGCCAGCCACCACGCCCTGCATCACCTCGAATTCTCGTGGCGTCAGCGTGGCGAGCAATTCCCGGACGGATTGTGTCGCGACCCTAGCCTCGTGTGCCTGCCGGCTTAGCGCCAATGCCTCTTGAATGGCCGCGATCAAGGTTTCGTCGTTGCAAGGCTTGCTCAGGAAATCCACGGCGCCCGACTTCATCGCCCGGACGCTCATCGGAATGTCGCCGTTCCCGGTCAGGAAGATAACCGGTAGCGAATCGCCGGCCGCTATCAATGCCTGTTGAACTTCCAGGCCATTCATCTCGGGCATGGTCACATCCAGCACTACGCATCCGGGCGCGTGGCAAGGCGGCCTGTCGAAAAATTCGCGCGCCGATCCGAAGCTTGCCACGTCCCAACCCGCCGAGCGTATCAGGCGGCCGACAGCTTGTAGAACCGACGGATCGTCGTCAACGACATAGACCGTAGCGGCGTCGGACGAGTTGCTCATGTTGGGCTCTGCGTAAATGCGGAAAGGATGAAGGATAGTTCGGCACCGCCGCCGGGCCGGTTTTTGGCTTGCAAGCTGCCGCCGTGCGCTTCGACGATACAGCGGCTCAAGGCCAGTCCCAAGCCCAGACCTTCCTCTCGGGTTGTGAAATAGGGCTCGAAGATCCTGTCCTCGCTGCCCTGCGGCAGCCCGCAGCCGGCATCGGCGACGGCGATGCGAACGTAGCCGTCGCCGTGGATATGGCTAGACACGCTGAGTTTGCGCGCGTTGACCGGCACCTGCTGCATCGCATCGCAGGCGTTGAGTATCAGATTGATGAGTACCTGCTGGATTTGCACGCGGTCGGCGTGGACAAAGGGCAAGTCGTCGTTTAGGTTGGCGATTACGGTCACTTCGCGGGAAGAAAGATCCGCTTTCATCAGTTTGAGCACGTCGCGTATCGTCTCGTTCATGTTCAGCGCCTCCGGCTGGAACTCCCCCTTTTTCAGCAGCCGCCTCAGGCGTTGTATCAATTCGCCGGCGCGTTGGTCGTCGGTGACGATGTCATCGAGGATGGCGCGTATCTCGTCGCGATTCACGTCGCCCCGCTCCAGAAAACGCCGCGCCGCCTGGGCATTGCACAGAATCGCCGCCAGCGGCTGGTTCAGCTCGTGCGCGATGGCCGCCGACAAGCCGCCCAGCGTGGAAACGCGCATCAAGTGAGCGAGCTCCTGGCGGTGTTGCCGCGCCTCGGCCTCGGCCTGCTTGCGGCGCGTGACATCCATCACCACGTCGCGCAGCAGCACCGCATCGCCGTTCTCGCCGAACTCGACGCGCCCGCGAGAAGCGGCCCAACGCAATGGGACATCCGGCGCGACGATGCGGTACTCGGCCTCGAAATCGCCGTTGCCGGCGATGGCGGCCGCCAAGGCCGCGCGAAACCCTTTGCGGTCACCGGGATGCATCCGCTTTAGCATCTGTTCGAGGCTAGTCTGGTCGGCGGTCTCGAATCCGAACAGCTTCCGCCAGATGTCCGTTGCCGATATGCGGCCCCAAGGCAGTTCGCAGGTCCATACACCGAGGTTGGCCGCGACGGTCGCCAGCGTCATGCGCTGCTCGCTCTCCCGCAGACGCGCCGCCAGACGCGCCGCGTCCAGCAGGTCCCGGCTCAACTCGTAGGACATGACCAGGACGATGACCATGAAGAAGGGCGAGGCCATGAACGGCGTTCGGGCCAAGCCTAAAACCGTCAGCGCCGACGCCAGCGTTGCAAGGAAGATAAAGAGTGCGAGGCTGCCGCCCACGAGCAGCGCGCGACGGTGCTCGCCCCGCCGCCAAACCTGGATTGCCGTCATGCTCCAGCACCTCGCGCACCCGATGCATCACTTGCGCGAAATCCAGCGTCTTGCCCTTGACCCCTCCAGCCATGACAGCCTCTGTCAGAAGTCTCTACGCCTCCAGTTTGCTCTCGTTCGGCCAAATTGAGAATTGCTGCAAGACGAAGACAGCGCCCACTGAGCGGCACTGCGCCAGCAGGAAGCGGC
>JAQTYP010000209.1 GCA_028688235.1 Methylomonas sp. | reverse complement strand
CAGGAACGTACCAACAGCAAATATCCGTTGATTCTGACCACAGGCCGTATCCTGTCGCAATACAATGTCGGCGCTCAAACTCGCCGCACCGAAAACGTGGCATGGCATGACGAAGACAGGTTGGAAATCCATCCGCACGATGCTGAAGTTCTGGGTATAGCGGACGGCGATTGGGTAGGCGTGAAAAGCCGTACCGGCGAAACCGTGATGCATGCCATCATTACCGACAGAATGCAACCGGGCGTGGTCTATACCACTTTCCATTTCCCACATTCAGGGGCTAACGTCATCACCACCGATAACTCGGATTGGGCGACCAATTGCCCAGAATATAAAGTCACTGCGGTGCATGTCGCTAAAGTGGCGCAACCTTCTGAATGGCAACAGAAATACCAAAGCTTTTCCGATCAGCAATTATCATTGCTGGAAAACCGCATCGTTGCCGGCGACTAAAGTAGATCTGACTATGGATGCTATCAGTGAGTTGGGCTGGACCAGTTATCGAAGAGGTACGTTCGATGTCTGGCGCGGCTCGGCTCACCAGTTTAAAGAAGACGTAGTCGCCGAGGAAGTACCTGTCGTACTGGTTTACAACACCATTCCTCATGTGGTGATGTTGACGACTCCGCTGAATTTGGAAGATTTTGCGTTGGGGTTCAGCTTGACCGAAGGCATTATTGGGCATCCGGCAGAACTCCAATCGGTCCGTGTGGTGCAGCGATCCAAAGGCGTCGAAGTTCGTATGACTATTCCCGAACAGCGCCAAGTAAACATCAGCGGCAAGGGCCGGAATATGACAGGCCGCACCGGTTGTGGCCTGTGCGGCGCCAGTACGTTGGAGCAAGCCATACGCAAGCCCAATCCTGTAGGTCAAGGCCTGCCCCTGGATGCTCAGTTCCTATGCAAAGCCATGCAGGAAATGCCCGGCAAACAAACCCTGAATCAAATGACGGGCGCGGTACATGCAGCGGCCTGGCTAGACCCGGAACGCGGTCTGATTGCCGTCCGCGAAGACGTCGGCCGGCATAATGCCTTGGATAAATTGATAGGCTCGCTGGCAAAATCCGGCTGCAATTTCGATCAGGGTTGGCTGTTGGTGACTAGCCGCGCCAGCTACGAAATGGTGCAAAAAGCCGCCAGTGTCGGCATCACATTGTTGGCCGCGATCTCGGCACCGACCGGCTTGGCGATACAATTAGCGGAAGAATGCGGCTTAACCCTGGTCGGTTTCACCCGCAACGACAATCACACGATATACACCCATCCTCATCGTTTACAACATCTACAAGAAACGGTCGCATAATCTATGGACAACAGCAATTTAATCAAAATGGCGAACAACATCGGCTCTTTTTTCAAATCCGAACCCGATAGAGAGTTGGCCATTCAAGGCGTCGAACAACATATCAAGAATTTTTGGGAACCGCGCATGCGCAAACAAATCGTCGATTACATCGAAAACGGCGGCGCGGATTTAATGGACATCGTTGCCGAAGCGGTTAAAAAATTGACCAAGTAAACCTCTATCCACGCTTCTTTGGAGTCCGCGCCTCAGACCTAGCCGGGCTCCTGCTCACATGGTCCTTAGCTCATCGTTATACATCAGTCGTAACCTAAGGATCATAAAAAAATCTGATTGCCCCTGTAGAGAATGAGGCCTTTTCGACGTAGCGAATTGTCGCAACCGACCCATTACAGCCGCTCACAAAGGAAAACCAGTTATGTCTGCAGTATCTCAATGAGTAGCCATTCACTGCTGATATTTTACGATTCTTCTCTCAAATAAAAGGGATGAGAAGGGATCGGAATGGCAGGGCCCAATAAAAATAAAGCCTGCCAATTATCATAGAGACATAAACTGTCGCATCCTTTCTGGATACTTCCCCTCATCAAAACAGCAATGAGGGTCACTCAATGGCATTCCGTTCCCGAAATTACCTGTCTACCGACATTCAAAATGTCGAGCCCATCGTTAAGTTATGGATTTTACGCTTGTTGGTGCCGTTGGAATGCCATCGACGTTTTATTGGCAAACACGGTATCGAAAGCGAAGAACTGGCGGCTTTGTTTGATTTAACGGTCGATGCAGACCCTGATGACGAATCCGATACCGCTTACAATCCAACAGCTTTTCGCACGCAACTAAAGAACTGTTATCGAAAGGCAGAACTGGATGCGTCAGCCGTCGCATTGCCTCAGCCATTGGCGGACAACCTGGCGCAACTGGCCGACCACATCGGTCTCTCCGAAGTGGAATGCTGGATATTGGCATTCGCCGTGATGTTACGCAGTTATCGCTTGCTGGATGACACGGCAGACTGGCTTGGTTCTGAATTGAATGGTCTACGCATTTACCATGTGCTATCGGTGTTATTGGGATTTTCCGAATCCGACATCCGCCAAGCCTTGAGTAGCCAATCGACCTTGTCACAAACCTCGCTGGTTGCCATGGATAGTCACCGTAACTCGTTGGGACGACAGTTCGATGTATTATCCGGCAGTTTTGCCGACCGCCTGATGACCTAATCTGGCTCACCGATGGATTGGTTGCGCGATATGATCATTCCGAGTCCTGCGCCCCTTTTGTCATTAGATGATTATCCACATATTCGAGCGACGCTGGACTTTCTATTGCCTTACCTGCAACAGGCGGTCATGAATCGTCGGCCTGGCGTCAACATTT
The DNA here is from genome assembly GCA_028688235.1 of Methylomonas sp. Taxonomy (GTDB): domain Bacteria; phylum Pseudomonadota; class Gammaproteobacteria; order Methylococcales; family Methylomonadaceae; genus Methylomonas. The sequence goes on along the minus strand of JAQTYP010000209.1, from coordinate 3,724 downwards.
TTATTCACGGAACGCCCGGCACCGGCAAAACCCAGTTGGCCCGAGTGCTTGCACGGCAGATTGGTTGCCCGTTGTTCGAAGTCTCCAGTGAAGACGAGGATGGCGATCCCATTGAAGGTGAGCCTCGTCTGCGCGTCTTTCGCACCGCACAAGCCTTTTTCCAGAATCGATCCGCGTTTATGCTGTTCGATGAAGTCGAAGATGTCTTCAACGACGGCAATGGTTTGTTCGGCAAAAAAAGCACCGTGCAAACTCGCAAAGCCTGGATGAATCGCTTGTTGGAAGAAAATCCGGTGCCGACATTCTGGCTGGGCAACAGCATCCATAGCGTCGATCCGGCGTTTATTCGCCGCTTCGATTGGGAGATTGAGCTGCCGATACCGCCACGCGCGCACCGGGACCGCATCATTCGCCAGCAATGCGCTCAGGTGTTGACGGAACCCGCCATTCAACGCCTGGCTGCCTGCGAAGAATTGGCGCCGGCCGTGATTTCTCGGGCAGCCGATGTGATTGGCTCGCTGAAAGAGCAATTCCCGGTTGAGCACCTGTCTTCGGCCATACAGCAACTGATGGACAACACCTTGATTGCCCAAGGGCATCCCGGTTTATCCAAGGACGATGCGCTGCGCTTGCCAACTTATTACGACCCTGGTTTGATCAATTGCGATGCCGATCTGACTGAATTGGTCGAAGGCATCAAAGCACAGGGTAGCGCCCGGTTATGCTTATTCGGCCCGCCGGGCACGGGCAAAAGCGCCTATTCGCGTTGGCTGGCCGAACAATTGGATAAACCATTACACGTCAAACGCGGCGCTGATCTGCTCAGCATGTGGGTCGGCGGCACCGAGAAAAACATCGCCCGTATTTTTGCCGAAGCCGAGCAGGATAACGCGGTGTTATTGATCGATGAAGTCGACAGCTTTCTGCAAGATCGTAATGCCAGCCAACATTCCTGGGAAATCACGGGCGTCAATGAAATGCTGACCCGCATGGAAGCCTATAATGGGGTTTTCATTGCCTCCACCAATCGGCTGGAAGGACTGGATGCCGCCGCCTTGCGACGCTTCGATTTGAAGGTGAAATTCGATGTGCTAAAACCCGCGCAAGCCTGGAAACTGCTACAAAGCTACTGTCAGACCTTCGACTTGCCCATACCGGATGAACATGCACAAAATTACTTGCAGCGGCTGGATGGACTGACCCCCGGTGACTTCGCTGTGTTGGCCCGGCAACATCGGTTTCGGCCATTCAAAGAGGTCACAGCATTGGTGAGGGCGCTGGAAGCGGAATGCGCGTTGAAAACACCGCATCGACGGCAACCCATTGGTTTTGTATAAGTGAGCTCGACTAGGCCGTATGACTATTGCGGCCTATACTGTCGTAAGCCAACCCTCGGAGAGCCATCATGCCGCGTAACGCCGACCTCAATGCTGTCAACCGACAATGGGAATTGCTCAAATGCCTGCCCACCAAAGCGCCGGGTAAAACCAGTCGCCAACTGATGGAGATGCTGAACGATGCCGGCTATCCCGTGACCAAACGTACCGTAGAAAGGGACTTACAGGATTTGACCCTGCCTTTTCCGATTCAATGTAACGATAAAAGCAAGCCTTATGGTTGGTACTGGACGCCCGGCAGCAGCGCGGAATTGCCGGGCATCACCTTGGCGGAAGCGCTATCGATCAAACTGGTCGAAGACTTGGTGAAGCCCTTGTTGCCGCAATCCATCCTGACCAGCTTCCAGGCCCATTTCAATCAAGCCCGCAACAAGTTGGCTGCCTTGCACGAGAACAACGCCGCAGCCCGTTGGCAGGATAAAGTTCGCTATGTGTCACCGGCTTTATCGATGCTGCCGCCCCACATTGAAGAACCGGTACTGGAAAATGTGCAGCAAGCCTTGTTGCATGACCGGCAAATCGAAGTGAAATACCGCACCGTTCACAGCGATCAAATCAAGCAACAAACGCTGCATCCCTTGGGCTTGGTGCAGCGCGGCCCGATCACCTACCTGGTCGCCACGGCCTTCCAGTATCAGGACATTCGACTGTATGCCGTGCATCGCTTCGTCGATGTGACCATCACAGAAGAACCCGTTAAACGGCCTGACGATTTTGACTTGGACCGCTATATCGCCAGCGGCGCCCTGCAATTTGGCAATGGCGAAGCGCTGGCATTGAAAGCCTGGGTAAGCAAGGATTTGGCGGATTATTTGACCGAAACCCGATTATCGGCAGACCAGGTTCTCACGCCAGAGGGCGAAGGTTACCTGCTCACCACAACCGTCAACGATACCTGGCAATTGCGCTGGTGGATTTTGGGGCAAGCGAATGCGATCAATGTTTTAGAGCCGGAGGCATTGCGAGAGGAACTGATTGCTGGATTGCGTACAGCGTTATCCCGCTATGAAGTCAGTATTGCAGAAAGTGACCAGGAATGATCCCACTCGCGCTGTCCTGAAAATGACGCAACGCGCCCTTTCTTTAGATCTTTTATCGCTGATCAATTCTGTTGATTTTGCACAGAGTATCTTCGCTTCCCAACTCTCATGGCCGTCTTCGGACAGTCTTTTTATGCAGGCTTGAAATAGGAGATCGTTATGTTGCGTTACCCGGTCAATTTAATTCATGACTCCGAAACAGGCAGTATCCTGGTGGAGTTTCCCGATATTCCTTGGTGTCATAGTGCCGGCGACGACCCGGCCGAGGCGCTGTTGAATGCCGAACAAGCCCTGGAAAGCGCCTTGTTGGTGTTTTGCGAAAGCCGGCGCGCGGTGCCGATGCCATCCGCTATCGCGCAAAGCCAGTCCTTTGTGGCGTTGCCCGCACTGGTCACGGCTAAAATATTGCTGTGGAATGAAATGCTGTCTCAAGGTCTGCGCAAAGCCGATTTGGCCCGGCGCTTAGGCTGCCACATGCCGCAAATCGATCGACTGCTGGATTTTGCGCACAGTTCTAAACTCGAACAGGTCGAAGCCGCGCTCAAACAGTTGGGCAAGCACTTGGATATTCGGTTGGTGGCATAGGCCAAAGGCGCGATTCCGCGTGGGCGCAAACAGCATGTGCCCACCAGATTCAACGCCGCTAATGATAAAACGCAAAATCCGCCGCGTTTTCAATCCAAGCAATTTATCCTGTCAAGCCGACTTGGCACAGTAGCGCCGCAGATAGTGTCTTGCTTGTTCTTCCGCCTTTGCTTTTGAAAAAGCGGAATAGACCATTGAAACCTCACAATCCCATGCTTTTGCTCTTTCCCTTTCTTTTTGCGCTACATCATGGGAGTCAAATGGGCCGCAGGCGATTGCTTGTCCTGGGGGTTTTGGTAAGGTTTGGCAAAACCCGAACCACCATTTTTCATTGTTCATATTTACGAAAAATAACAAATCTCTTATTCATGACAGCTGGTATAGTGACAAAACCGCCATGAAAATTTCTGGCTATTTTTGTTTAGCCATAATCACGTCAGTGTTTGGGAATTGTTGTTTTGCTTTTTTCTTTGCCTCTTGTTGTAAAGCAGCAATCACTTCAATCTCAAATCGAGAACCACGTCTATTCATTGATATTAATCTAGTTTTCATTAGGGGCTGTTGCCATTTTGCAACCCCCCCTTGAAATTCAATTTTTCTGCCGCATGAAATGGTTTTTCAATCAAAAGACAAGCCGCTCATGCCTCGACAACTGTTTACGGATGAATATTGGGATAAATTCAAAACCATCATGTTGAGCTT
>JAQTYP010000208.1 GCA_028688235.1 Methylomonas sp. | reverse complement strand
CCTGCCGTTTGATTTGCTTATACGTTCAATTGTTTGAAAAATAGTGTCGTTTACTTTCCACCAATCTTGCATCGTTCTCAAATTCGATATTGGCTCTGAAAAGAATTGAGACGCAAAATCATGAAGATCACTTAACTCGCTATACTCAGTAGGTCTACAATTTTCAGTTCGAAATAAAACTGGCCGAGGCTTGAGTGCTTCTTTTAAACAAGAATGAACAAAAATATACGCATCCGAGTTCTTATCGTCTGGCTTAACAATTTCGGTATGACCTCCAGAAACAGTTAGTTTTTGAGATTCCATAACTCCTATTCCTGCGCTTAGTGGGTCAACCCAAAAATCTGCAGCGGCTACTACGGACCAAATCCTAAGATGGACCTTATCGTCCAAAGGAGGGTCTATAGTGCAATGAAACTTGGTTTGAAAATCTATAACCAATTTTTCAATAAAATCACTATGAGCTCTTAAAACTCGTGCATCCGTTGTCAGCCATCTCAAAAATCCTGGAACTCGAAGTGAACCAAGCTGTGGAGTTGCCATCATAACAATATCTGAGACTGGAAAATTACGCCGTTGACTGTTGAAAAGGCAGCTAACTGCTCCTTTACAAAGGAGTCCACCAAGACTATGGCCGATCAGAACAACAAAGTCATAAGTATTGTTACGAATTAGAGTTTTGATTGTATCCGCTAAAACTTGGGCTTCTCTATCTACTGGAACAGAACGCCAAAATTTCATCCGTCCAAATGCGGAACGAAACGCATAGAGACCAATATCATATTTTGGGAAATCTTCAAAAATAAAAGTTGGAAAAAATCCCCAAGTACTATTATCGCCGTATCTCCTTCCACCCAGTCCATGTACAAAAATGACCAAATGTCTATTATTTTGACTCCCATCATGTTTGTGTATGATGAGGCTATCTTCTATTGAATTGAATGAGGCCGGCGGACGAAAACTACCCTGAGGAAATACCTTCATAATCTTTCGCCTTTGTGAAATTATTGAGTTATCTTCGTCAGAGTCTAACAAAAACTCTATTTATCAGTACAAGTTTAAAATCGTAGAACCAAAGGGATATTTCATCGTCCTAATGGCATCAGTTCCGAGCGAAACATCTATGAACTATTTCAGATGCTTGGACCACTAATGTTAAAAAATCTGGCCGCACTTCATCAGACAAGCATTTGTTAAATTATGGTCTGTAGATGACATCGATTAATTCTGGTAACGTTGATTCTGACGACACGAGCTGAAAGTTTTTCAGCGCTAACGAAAATGCTTATTCGAAATGGAGTTCTTTAAGATTGCTGCGCTGATTGCTAAATTCGTGTCAACGACAATTCGAGTCGTTTTATCGACTGGCATGGACTAAAGCAGTAATGTCGTCTTCTGTTAAACCTTCCTATTCAGCAGCACTATTGATTTTCTGAGTGTAAGCATCAAATGCTTTAGATGCTGCATCGCCTTTAAGCGGGGACAATTCACTCATTAGCTTCATCACTTGCAACAGAGTTGTAGCTGGATTTCCAGATGTCGATAGAACAAAAGATACAGGACGACCACGACGTGTGATCAGCACTGGTTCTCGTTGCGAAGTATCAATGAGTTCACCAAAGTGATTTTGAGCTTCTAATGATGTCATGGTCCGCATTGTCATTTCTTCAATCTCAGCAAAGTAGCTGTTTCAGTGATTATAGCTATTTGACAAATTTAAAATCGAGCACTTTATAGTAGTGTTACTTAATGTCCTAAAAACTGTGATGCTGCAATTCAAAAGCATTGTGCGTATAAACACATAAGCGCATATAATCGGCTTGTCGCTCTAAACTAAACATAAGGTGCTTACAATGAACAGAGTCCGATGGTCAGTTGTCGTTCCTGAATCTACTGATATTGCGCTAAGAACCTATCTTGCTGGAACAGGGATGAAAAAAGGAGATATTTCCAACTTTGTTGATGAAGCTGTCCAGTTGCATTTAGCAGACCTAGTGACGGAAAAGGTAAAAAGTCGTAACAAACAATTTGATCAGAACGAGATTCTCTCTTCTATCGACGAAGCTCTTGCTGCTCGCTGATCTGAATGCGAGTCGTCTTAGACACTGGCATCTTGATTGCTGCGCTTATCACTACCGAGACCCCTCCAGATAAAATCTACAGAGCTTGGAAAAAGAAGCGGTTTGAATTGGTGACCTCCGAATGGCAACTTGAAGAGTTTCGTCGTGTCAGTCGCTATCCAAAACTGAAAAAATTTATCAACCCTGCTGAAGCGGGGCAGATGATAAACGGGATCAAGCTTAATGCTTTCGTTTACCAATCGCTTCCAGCAGTCGATCTATGCAAAGACCCCGACGACAATCCAATATTGGCTATTGCTTTGGAATGCAAGGCTGATTTTCTTGTTACTGGGGATAAGCGGGATTTGCTTTCAATGCAGCGAGTTGGTGTCACCCCCATTATCAATGCAGCAAGCTTTCTCGCGGTACTTGACCGAAATTAACGAACAGCAATATGACCGACATCACCAACACCAAACCCGAACCAATTTCAGCAAAACCTAACTGGCACTACGATTCTTACTTTCTAGCACAGCTTGAGCGTCTCAATTTTCGTAAGATTGAAGCTCCTTCCAAAAAGCAACCTAACGTCACTATCAAACAGGACAAACAAGATGGCGAAACGTTAATCGAGAAAAGTTTCGAAAGTGACGAAGACAGCGAAAGCTAGGTAAATCAACTGTTGGGGGCAGATAAAGTGTGTGTAATTCCTGTGTAATTGCGCCAGGAAAAGCAGCGATTATGAAGGAACTATGGGGATGTTGATTTAGGAGGGAAGCTAATACTTCTCTATAAAAATCAAACAATTAAGATAAAACGAGAACACTTGAGAAAGCGAAGGAAAAGCAGCTCATTACACTCGTAACGCGAAGGTCGTAGGTTCGATTCCTATTGCCGGCACCATTTTTATCACGAAAATTCACTTAAACCTCATAAAGCCGGCCAGCCATGGCCGAATCAACCTTCAGTAAACTGAAAACCAACGATGGTGTTTCTGCCGTTTTCCTTGGCCTGATACAATGCCTTATCGGCCCTGTTCAGCAATACGTCGATATTATCTTCGCTGGAGGCTAACGAGGATAGGCCTATGGACACGGTGATTTGTAGCGGAAGCCCAGCCTCCATAGGCACTTTTGCCGCACAGATGGCCTCCTTGAGTCGAACAGCGGCATCCATCGCGGCGTCGTTTTCGGTTTCCGGCAATAGAATGGCAAATTCTTCTCCGCCCATGCGCCCTATCACATCGACTTCGCGCAAAGATTGCCGGCAAACCTCCGCCAACTTTTTCAGCACCAGGTCTCCGGTTTTATGTCCATGGCTATCGTTGATGCGTTTGACAAAATCTACGTCCATCATGATGATGGATAAAGCGCTCTGGTAGCGTATCGCACGACTTAATTCCAGCTCCGCTTGTTCCATGAAATGTCCGCGGGTACTGACGCCCGTCAGATAGTCGATATGGGCCTGCTGCATCAGTTTGTGTTCGAGAATCTTCCGTTCGGTGATGTCGCGGACCAGCGCGCAGTTATATTCCCTGCCGTCGTACTCGAAAAAGTTGGCGATGATCTCGACCGGATAAGTCCTGCCGTCCTTAGTTTTGTGTATCGATTCGAAACGCAATGAGCCTTTGGTTTTTAGCTCCTGCCAATGCTCTCCCCACTGCTCGACAGGAAACGTCGCATCGACGTCGCCCACGGTCAAGTTCAATGATTCCTCGCGGCTATAGCCGAGTTTGCGGCGAGCATTCTCGCTGATATCGATAAATCTTGCGTCACTGTCTATCCAGTAAACCTGCTCGTCGGCGTGATCCAGGCTGAATTGCCTAAGGCGCAAGATTTTCTCGAGTTCCCTGGCCGAGGTGATATCGCCCCAGTAACCGATCATTTCCACGGGCCGGCCTTGGCGATCCCGGATAATGGCCGCTTCGTCCCGCATCCAGCGGTAAACTCCGTCCTTGCGTCGAAACCGGTATTCTCGCCGATAAAATTCGCCGTTCAACGCATTTTTCAATCCTTCGAGGGTAGCCGGCAGATCGTCGGGGTGAACACGCTCTAGCCAGAATGCCGAATCCTCGATAACTTCATTCGGTTCATAGCCCATTAGTTCGCGGATGTTTTCGCTGATGAAGGTCACCCCAAAATCAGTGGATACTCGGCATGAATACATGACGGCTGGAGCATGCTTCAGCAAGTGTTCCAAGCGATTTTTAGCAGTGTCGGCCAACTTTCTGGCCTCTTCCATTTGGGCCTCCGCCTGCCGGCGGGCTTGAGCCAAATTGTATTCATCGAGCGCATGACCCAAATCCGCCGCGAGACCCTCCATCAAGGCTACGGTTTCGTCATCGAAGGCATTGATTTCCGAACCGTACACATTAAGCAAAGCGTGAATCTTGCCGTCGACAAATACCGGAAAGCTCGCCGACGACTGCCAGCCGTAGGCCCGGGCTCTATCATGCCACGGCCGAGTCCTGGCAGAGTTCAGAAAATCTTGAACCAGACTGGTTCTGCGCTCCCTGAATGCGGTACCGGTGGAACCTCGCCCTTCGGCCATCTCTTCGCGCATCGAAATGAATATACCCTCGACATATTCGACACCCTCTCCATAACTTGCTCTCGGCACAATGCTTTCGCTAGCGGCATCGGGGATGCCCACCCATGCCATTTTCATTCCGCCATATTGCACTGCAATCTTTACAATTTCGTCGAATAAGGACGCGGGCTCCAGTTTTTGGGATATCAATTTATCCGCCTCGAGCACGGCGGCATAAATGCGTTGCAGCCGTTCCATCTTCGCCCGTTGGCCTTGCTGCAGCCTGAGATGTTCGTGCATCTTCGTGATGACGTAACCTATCAATAAAGCACTCAGGAAAAAATAGGGTAGCGACGAATAAGGCCTGAATTCGTTGGCAAACGCGTTGTAGGGCGGAATAAAAAAATAGGAACCCGCCAGACCGGATAATATCGCCACCAGCGTCCCGGGTCCCGCGCCGAATAGATAAAAACCGATAACAACTGCAGGATAAAAAGTGACGTATGCCAGCCCGCTTTCGAGCGGCAGAGTATTGAATCGCAGAAGCAAAGCCAGCAGGAACAATCCAAAGGCAAGCGGATAACGCAAATACCAAGGCAAACGCTGGTATATTTCGTTGTGATTAGGCATGTCTGCTCGACGACAAAGATTGCATGCCTTAGCTTAGCGATTTAGCCCTTACTATTCAAATCTAACTGTCGCGGGATGTCAGGTGCGCTCAGTGGCTGACGCCGGATAAAAACGGCACAAATGTCACGCACTCAATGACCTCATCTATAAAGCCGTCTTCGCTACGCACGACGCGATGCAGCGCTTGCTTGCCTTCGCTGCCGACCGGTATCACCATGACGCCACCAACAGCTAGTTGTTGCAACAAGGCCTCGGGTATTTCCGCCGGCGCCGCGGCAGCCAGTATCGCATCGTAGGGCGCGTGCTCGGGCCAACCACAATTGCCGTCGCCGTGTTTGAAGCCTACGGTTTTGATGTCCAGCTCCCACAATAAATCGCGGGCTTTTTTCATCAACGGCGCGATGCGCTCCACCGAATAAACTTGATCGGCCAACCTGGCCAGAATCGCGGTCTGGTATCCGCAACCCGTGCCGATTTCCAATACCCTGCCCAAGCTGGATTTTTCCAGTAATAACTCCGTCATCCTCGCCACGATGTAGGGCTGGGAAATGGTTTGGTTATGACCAATCGGCAGCGCAGTGTCCTCGTAAGCCCGGCTTTCCAGTGCCTCGTCTACGAAAATATGACGCGGAATGTCCGCCATGACGGCGAGTACCTGGGTGTTCAGTACGCCTTGCTGCCTGAGCCGGGACACCATGCGTTCCCGGGTACGGCGAGACGTCATACCTATGCCTTGCAATCGTCGCTTCATGCTATATCTCCAATGCCAGCCAATCCCTCAGGCCTTCCAGACGATCGTAACGGGTCAAATCCAGTTGTAATGGCGTGATGGATACATATCCGTTGCGAATCGCATCGAAATCGGTGCCGGGACCCGCATCCTGCTCGCTACCCGGCGGCCCGACCCAATAAATCGTATGACCGCGCGGGTCGCTGCTGCGTATTACGGCTTCAGCCTTGTGCCGCTGTCCCAATCGCGTGGACCGATAGCCCTTCAAATGCTCCAAGGGCAAATCCGGCACATTGACGTTCAGCAAGGTATCCTCCGGCAAGGGCTGGGCTTCGATTTTGCGCATCAAGGTCACGGCGACATGGGCTGCCGTGTCGAAATGCCTGGGATCGCTGCCGACCAGAGAAATCGCCACGGCCGGCAAGCCGAGAAAGCGCCCTTCCGTTGCCGCCGCCACGGTACCGGAG
>JAQTYP010000207.1:4010-6431 GCA_028688235.1 Methylomonas sp. | reverse complement strand
TCATCGCCAACAGCAACTTGCGATCCAGCATGTCGAAACCGTGGCTATCGATTTTCAACATTTCCAAGGCCTGATTGGCAACGTCGCGGCTAACCTTGCCGTCGCCCTTGACTTCGGCAAAATCCCTGACCCTGCGCAACAACCGATTGGCTATGCGCGGCGTTCCTCTGGAACGGCAGGCGATTTCATTGGCTCCGCCCTGGTCCATCGCTATGCCCAACATCAACGCCGAACGCCTGACGATGCTGGACAATTCTTCGACACTATAAAACTCCAGACGCTGAACGATACCGAAACGATCGCGTAACGGCGAGGTCAGCAATCCGGCTCGGGTCGTGGCACCGACTAAGGTAAAGGGGGGGAGATCCAGCTTGATAGAGCGGGCGGCGGGCCCTTCGCCTATTATAATATCAATCTGGTAGTCTTCCATAGCCGGATAAAGCACCTCTTCGACGGCGGGACTCAGCCTGTGAATTTCGTCGATGAACAGCACGTCGTGCGCCTGCAAATTGGTCAGCAAGGCCGCCAGATCGCCGGCCTTATCCAGCACCGGTCCGGAAGTTTGCCTGATGTTGACGTTCATCTCGGCGGCGACGATATTGGCCAGCGTGGTCTTGCCCAAACCGGGCGGCCCGAAAATCAACACATGATCCAGGGCCTCCGACCGGCTCACCGCCGCCTGGATGAAGATTTCCATTTGCTGCCTGAGTTCCTTTTGCCCGACGTAATCTTTCAGGCGTTTGGGCCTGATGGCTCTATCCAGGCGCTCTTCGTCGTTACTACCTTGCACGGTGACTATCCTATCGCTTTCTATCATTTAACCGCACTCCTGAGCGCCGAGCGTATGATGTCTTCGCAGGTTTTATCTTCGCCGGCAACGGCCTGCACCATTCTGGCGGCATCCTGTGGCTTATAACCCAAGGCGCATAGCGCGCTGATGGCCTCCTGCTTGGCGCTGCCCGCAGCCCCGGGCGGGGTCCGCGGACGGTCCGAAGACGTCGAAACGCCGGTCAATTCCGGCAAACGCCCGCGCATTTCTATCATCAGGCGTTCGGCGGTCTTCTGACCGACGCCCGGCAAGCGCACCAAGGCCTTCACGTCGTTATCGTCCACACAGCGGTAAAACTCTTCGACACTTTGCCCGGACAATATCGTCAAGGCCATTTTCGGACCGACGCCGCTGACCTTGATCAGCGTCCTGAACAAGGCACGTTCCGTTTCTGTGGCAAAGCCAAACAAAATATGCGCATCTTCCCGCACGACCAGATGCGTATGCAATTTGACCTCTACGCCCAAGGCCGGCAAATCGTAAAACGTGCTCATCGGCGCTTCGACTTCGTAGCCAACCCCCTGCACATCCAGCAATAATTGCGGCGGCGATTTATGGATTAGCTTGCCACGTAAAAAACCGATCACGATACCGCCTTTTGTAAACGTAAGGCCGTTTGCTGGTAATGATGATGACAAAGACCGATCGCCAGGGCGTCACTGGCGTCGATTTGTAAGTCGCCCTGTATGCTCAACAAGACCTTGACCATATGTTGAACCTGCAACTTGTCCGCATTGCCCTTGCCGACCACGGCCTGTTTGACCTGCCGCGCGGCGTATTCGAATACCGGCAAATCCCGATTCAAGGTCGCGCAAATGGCCGCGCCACGAGCCTGACCCAATTTAAGGGCCGAATCGGCATTTTTATGCATGAACACCTGCTCTATGGCCATTTGCCCGGGCTGATAAAGAGAAATGATTTCGGAAACGCCGTCGAAGATTTGCTTCAGGCGAGAAGGGAAATCCTCGGCTTGCACCCTAATGCAACCGCTGGCCACATAGCGCACACCGCGCGGCGTCGTTTCCACCACGCCGTAACCGGTAACACGCGAGCCGGGGTCTATCCCGAGGATTCTGGTCAATTTGTCGAAAACAAAAACAGCTATTTAGGCGCCAACCGCATCCATGATATCGTCGCTGATATCGGCATTGGTATAAACGTCTTGCACGTCGTCCAGATCTTCCAAGCGATCTATCAGTTTCAACATTTTTTCCGCCGCATCGGCATCCAGATCGGTTTTGGTATCGGCATGCATCGTCACTTCGGCATTTTCCGGTTCCAAGCCTGCCGCCACCAAAGCTTCCTTGACGGTCAAATAGTCTTCCGGTGCCGTGAATACATCGATAGAACCGTCGTCGTTGGTCACGATATCTTCGGCCCCCGCTTCCATCGCCGCCTCCATCACCGCATCTTCGTCGACCTCGCTGGAATAGCTGATGATGCCGACCTTACGGAACATATAGGCCACGGAACCGTCGGTACCCAGATTACCGCCGTGCTTGGAGAAAGCATGGCGCACGTCGGCCACGGTGCGATTGCGATTGTCGGTCAAGCAGTTGACCATCACCGCAGTGCCGCCCGGTCCGTAACCT
>JAQTYP010000207.1:0-4000 GCA_028688235.1 Methylomonas sp. | reverse complement strand
CCGTAACCTTCGTAACGGACTTCCTCGTAAACCACCCCATCCAGTGCGCCTGTGGCTTTTTTGATCGTGTTGTCTATGGTATCGCGCTTCATGTTGGCACCAAGGGCCTTATCGATCGCGGTACGCAAACTGGGATTATTGGATGGATCGCCGCCGCCGGAACCTTTCGCCGCCACGGTGATTTCCCGAATCATTTTGGTGAATATCTTGCCGCGCTTGGCGTCCTGCGCGCCTTTGCGGTGTTTGATATTGGCCCACTTACTATGCCCTGCCATGGTCTCTCTCTAAAAGCTTTGAAAAATGTCTAATTTTATCATCGTCATAACGGCTTATCGAGCCCTGTTACAACACATAAGGCAATATCGCCGTCAAAGAGCTATCCGCCACGAACACATCCGCTTGCTGCTGAACCAATTCCCGCTGGACGACGCCGCCGAAACCTATCATGTAAGCCCCGGCCTGCTTGGCTTCCAAATCCGTCTTGCCGTCCCCTATCATGACCAAGGAAGAATGATGCATCCTGAGCCGGCGGCAGACTCTGGCCTTGCCACCGCTGACCGCCAATGGCGATTGCCGGGCAAAATCCCTATATCGCCCCTGCTCGTCGAACAACACATCGACCGCATGCACATGGTCCTCGGGAATACCCAGCAAGGCCGCCAACGGCAGTATGGCCTGACGCAAACCGCCGCTGATGATATGAATCTGTTTGCCGTGATCGAGCAGGGTCTTGACGGTTTCGGCGACGCCTTCGACCATTTCGGTGATATACAAATCAGCCAGCCAAGCCAATGCCGGCTTGTCCGGTTTGATCAGCTCCAGCCTGTGGCCATAGACCGCCTCCAGCGCCAATTCGCCGTTCATGGCCTTGTCGGTCAGGGCCGCCACTTCGTCGAACAAATCGTGCCGCCTGGCCAATTCGTCTATACCCTCGACCCGGCTTAAGGTGCTGTCACAATCGAAGCAAATCACATCGAAACTCATAATGCGATCTGCCTCGCCGTGTGCACCGCCGGCACGTCGCAAACGGCTTTTAGAATCTGCTCGTTCAAGGGATCGGACACGCTGATCACCATCATCGCCGACTGCGTATCGTCGGCGACGCTGACCTGCATCCGGGTGATATTGATATTGGCCGCACCTAGCACCGAACTGATAGCCGCGATGACACCGGGCCTATCGTCGTGCCGAGTAATCAGCAAGGCGCCTTCCGGCACCACCTCGATCTCGAAATGATTGATGCTGACCAAGCGAGGATGATGATCGCCCAGCAAGGTACCGGCCAAAGAAATCGTTTGATCGGCGCAATGACCGCTGATCTTGATCAATGACTGGTAACCTTCCGACGCCTCGGTTTGCGACTCTATCAACGTGATCCCCTGGCGCTTGGCGATATTCTCGACGTTGACCCGGTTGACCGGCGACGAAAACTGACCTTCCAGCAAGCCCACCATGGCTTCGCTGGAAATCGGTCGAATCTTTCCCAAAGCCGCCTTGCCGTACACCGCCACTTCGAGCTTTTGTATCGGTTGATCGATCAATCCGAACAGGACCTTGCCGAGTATGTGAGCCAGCTTCATGAAGGGCTGAGCCTGCTTGAGCTCTTCGGCCGACAGGCGCGGCAGATTCAAGGCATTGATGGCTTCGCCGGTTTGCAGATATTTGACGACCTGCCGGGCGATTTCGACGCTGACGGCGACCTGCGCTTCCTTGGTCGAAGCGCCCAAATGCGGCGTAAACACCACATTGGAAAGGCTTAACAAGGGCGAGTCTCTGGGCGGCTCGTTTTCGTAGACATCCAGCGCCGCCCCGGCGATGCGGCCCTCGCTCAAGGCTTCGTAAAGCGCCGCCTCGTCGACCAGGCCGCCACGGGCACAATTGATCAGGCGCGCGGATTTTTTCATCATCGCAAACTGCTCGCGACCGATGATGTTACGAGTCTTTTCCAGCAAGGGGCAATGCAAGCTCAGATAATCGGCCTGTCTGACCAAGGTTTCCAGATCGACCATCTCGGCGGCATATTGTTCGAATATCTCCGGTGCGACAAAGGGATCGTGGGCAATCACCCGCATGCCCAAACCGCCGCCGCGTTGCGCGACGATGCGGCCTATCGTGCCGAAGCCCAAAATCGCCAAGGTCTTATGGGCGATTTCGGCGCCCATCAATTTGGAGCGCTCCCATTTCCCCTCGCGCACCGACTGGTTGGCGATCGGCAGGTTGCGGCTCAATGAAAACATATGCGCAATCGCCAACTCGGCCGTGGTCGTGGCATTGGCATCCGGCGTATTCATGACAATAATGCCCTGCTCCATCGCCGTACCCAGATCGACGTTGTCGACACCTATGCCGGCCCTGCCGACGACTTTAAGCTTTTTCCCGGCCTTCAACACCTTTTCTGTGACCTGGGTATCGCTACGAATCAACAAGGCGTCATATTCCGGAATGATTTCGCACAAGGCGTCCTCGTTCAAGCCGGTTTGAATATGAATTTGCAGCCCTTCCTGCTCGTTCAGGAAATTGGTGCCATCCTCAGCCAACTTATCGGAAATCAGTATCTTTTTCATCGTCATGACTTTAGATTAGGGATAGGATAAACATTCTAACAGCTTTAGCATTTCAGCCGTAATCGGCTAAACGACATTCTTCTTCGAAACAACATGATCATCAGAAACGCTATCGGATTACTCCTGCTTGCACTGTTATCGGCCTCGGCTTATTGGTATTGGCAAATCCAAACCCCACGACCGGCGCCCGAAGTTAGTTTCAATACCATCAAGGGCCAGACCCTGGCGCTAAACGCTTTAAAAGGCAAACCCGCCGTCGTGACGTTTTGGGCCACGGATTGCCCAAGCTGCATCGAGGAAATTCCGCACCTGATCAGCCTGCACCATCGATACCGGCAGCGCGACCTGACCGTCATTGCCGTTGCGATGCCCTATGATCCGCCCAACCACGTACTGGCGATGGCCGAATCCCGACAGATTCCTTACGCCGTCGCACTCGATCCGAATGGGGAATTAGTCAAGGCCTTCGGCGATGTTAGGTTAACGCCAACGACCTTCTTAATAGATGGAAGCGGTAACATCGTCCTGCAGAAAGTCGGCGCCTTCGAGCTCACCGAAATGCAGCGGCAAATCGAACGGCTTTGAAATCCGACCCGGTCATTCCAGCCGTTTTTACACCCGCATCACGCCCATTCGCGACGAGGCCGTCGCCCCCCACGAATCCGCCTTGCCTAATTTGCGGCGATCCGCCGGCTTCGTGATCGTTAGTAATGTGCATTTATTATCCCGGATTGCTCGAGGTTTGCTAGAATCGACAGCCGTTTAAACGCTGGATACGGCAGATTTTTATCAGGAAAAGTATTTTCGCCCGATAGCCTTTCAGGTTTAACCCAACATTTCTTCAACCCTACACGGCCCTATCCGCAGGCGGTGCCGTGTGAATTGCGATTTGGATTGATCATGTGTTTTAGTGCAAACATGTCCCTAGGACTCGGCGTCGCCGGCTTCATTGCTTCCGGCATTACCTTCGCGGACAAAGACGAAGCTTTTCAGGTTCGCCTGGCGCGGGCTTATGCCATTTTTCATTTTTCGTTGATGGAACTGATTCAATATTTCGCCTACCCGGTCGCCGATCAATGCGGCTACGGCACCAATCTATTCTTAAGCGAATTATCGACCTACCATATTGCCCTGCAGGCTTTCGCGATCATGCCGGCATTGGCAAGTTATTCCAGCGACAAACTCGCCTTGAAAAAAGCCACGCTGATCGGTGCCACGCTGAGCTCGCTGTTTTTGATCTGCACTTTCTTACCGAAAGATTGGCAATTGTTCGGCATCGATCCTAATTTCATCGGCGATAAAATAGCTTGTTTGTACATGGGGATATACCACATAGGCTATGCGATACCTGCCGCCTTTGGCCTATTCGTCACCCAGGGCTCGTTATTCGGTCTGGCCCTCAATGGTTTCGTCTGGCAGGACAACTGGAATATAGC
>JAQTYP010000206.1 GCA_028688235.1 Methylomonas sp. | reverse complement strand
GGCATGGAATGCGGTATCGGCGTTACAAACTACAATGACGTCAGGACCGGCGACCAGATCGAGGTCTTCGAACGCATCGAAGTCAAACGGGAAATTTAATTCATGGCGAGAGAATTCGGCCGCAGCCAACGCGTGGCCTCCGAAATGCAGAAAGAGCTGGCAACGATCTTGCAGCGCGAGGTCCACGACCCGCGCATAGGTTTTGTCACCATCAACGAAGTGGTATTATCCAAGGATCTGGCGGTCGCGAAAATCTACGTGACCGTGCTGAATGCGGACGAAGCCGGCAAACAGACCAATGTCGTGGCCTTGAATGAAATATCGCCCTTCATTCGCCACGAACTGGCCAAACGCATGCGCTTGAGACACATCTCGGAATTGCATTTTTATTACGACTTCTCCTTCGATACCGGCATGAGGGTCGCCGAGTTGTTGCACGAAATCGACGGCGACACGCAGGCCGATGATGGCGCGAGTGCCGAAACAACCGCTCAGGACGACTGATGGCAAGACGCAAGTCCGGCCGGGATGTACACGGCATCCTGCTACTCGATAAGCGCCTGGGTGTCTCGTCCAACAAGGCACTGCAAGAAGTCAGACATTTATTCAACGCCAACAAGGCCGGCCATACGGGCGCCCTGGACCCATTGGCGACTGGCCTCCTACCCCTGTGTTTCGGCGAGGCCACCAAGGTCTCGGCCTTGATGCTGGACGACGATAAGCGTTATCGCGTGACATTTCGCCTCGGCGTCATGACGGACACCGGCGATAGCGAAGGCAGCATCATCAAGCAACTGCCGGTGCCGGCATTCTCGGAGGCCGAGCTTAAAACCTGCTTACAAGGCTTTATCGGTACGATAACTCAAGTGCCGCCCATGTATTCCGCCCTGAAACATCAGGGCAAAAAACTGTACGAATTGGCCAGAGCAGGCATCAGCGTCGAGCGCGAGGCGCGTTCGATCAGGATTTATGCGTTGAATCTCTTGGATTTCGATCACGATTCCATCACGCTGGATGTCAGCTGCTCGAAAGGCACTTACATTCGTTCGCTGGCCGAAGACATAGGCCACGCGCTGGGCAGTTGCGCCACCGTCACAGCCCTGCGCCGGACGGCTGCCGGCATGTTCGACCTGGAACATGCCCACCGCTTGGAGCAACTACAAGTCATGACCGAAGCGGAATTAATGCATTGTCTGATTCCGCTCGACACGCCGTTAGAAAAAATCCCCGCGGTCGTGTTGTCGACAGAACAGGCGATCTGCGTCAATCACGGCCAACAAATCCATATTGCCGGCCAAAGTCCCGGTTCCGTGCGCATGTACAGCCAGGATACCTTTTTAGGCTTGGGTGAAATCCTTTTGAATGATAAACTAGCGCCGAAAAAGTTATTTAATCTGAATGGTCAAGCTGTTTGATTATTCAATGAAAAAGTCATCCGCTACTGCACCCTATTGCGGCAGCGATGTAAGCCGTCGTCTTCGGGCGACTTTCTCAACACTATTAATCGATAGGGATTAAGAAATGGCATTAACTGCAGAACAGAAACAAGCAATCGTCGAAGAATATCGTTTGTCGGAATCCGACACCGGTTCAACCGAAGTACAGGTTGCTTTATTGACCCATAACATCAATCAACTGACTCCGCACTTTGCAGCGCACAAAAAAGACAACCACTCCCGTCGTGGCTTGTTACGCATGGTCAACCAACGCCGTAAACTGCTAGATTATTTGAAAGACAAGGACGTAGCACGCTATCGTTCCTTAATCGAGCGTTTGGGCATCCGTAAGTAAGGCATTCGAAGAAACGGCACTCCATGTGCCGTTTCTAGTTTTTGGCAAGATTTTAAGCACAACCTTTAAACAAAGGAACCTCATAGTGAATCCTATCAGGAAACAATTTCAGTACGGCGATCGTCTCGTCACGTTAGAAACCGGTGAAATCGCCCGCCAGGCCAACGGCGCGGTGATGATCGACATCGAAGGCACCTCTTTATTGGTGACAGTCGTCGGCAAAAAAGAAGGCAGTGGCGGCGACTTTTTCCCATTGACCGTGGATTATCAGGAAAAAGCCTTCGCCGCCGGTAAAATCCCCGGCGGCTTTTTCAAGCGCGAAGGTCGTCCAAGCGAAAACGAAACCTTGATTTCGCGCCTGATCGACCGCCCGATCCGCCCGTTGTTTCCGGAAGGCTACACTAACGAAGTACAAATCATCGCGACCGTGGTCTCGCTGAATCCGGAGATCGATACCGAAGTACCTGCCATCCTCGGTGCATCCGCTGCGCTGGCCGTTTCCGGTCTGCCGTTCAACGGCCCTTTAGGCGCAGCGACCATCGGTTATATTGACGGTCACTACGTATTGAACCCGACCTTGCCGCAGATCAAAGAGTCCCGGTTGCGCTTAATGGTTGCCGGCACCCAAAAAGCGGTACTAATGGTGGAATCGGAAGCCGATCTGCTGCCGGAAGACGTCATGCTGGGCGCGGTATTGTTCGGCCACGAGCAAATGCAAGTCGCGATCACCGCCATCAACGAATTCGCCGCCGAAGCCGCCACCCCGGCAATAGCCTGGTCCACGCCAGCCGACAACGAAGCCTTGAAAACCGCCGTCGCAGCCGAAGCTCAAACAGCCATCACCGACGCGTACCAAATCGCAGAAAAACTGGTACGCCAGGATACCCTGAGCGCCATTCGTTCCTCGGTCGTCGAAAAACTGACTGCCGAAGGCCTCTATGACGAGAAAGACATCCGCAACGTCATCGAAACACTGGAATACAACATCGTCCGCGGCGCCATCCTGAACGATCGCAAACGCATCGACGGCCGCGACCTGACCACCGTCAGACCGATCACGATACGCACGGGCGTCCTGCCAAGAACTCACGGTTCTGCGCTGTTCACCCGCGGTGAAACTCAAGCCCTGGTCGTCGCCACGCTTGGTACAGAGCGTGACGCGCAAATCATCGACGCTCTGGCCGGCGAATACAAAGACGCTTTTCTATTCCACTACAACTTCCCGCCGTTCAGCGTCGGTGAAACCGGCCGGGTCGGCTCGCCAAAGCGCCGCGAAATCGGCCACGGCCGCCTGGCGAAACGCGGCGTGCAAG
This sequence comes from Methylomonas sp., assembly GCA_028688235.1. Taxonomy (GTDB): domain Bacteria; phylum Pseudomonadota; class Gammaproteobacteria; order Methylococcales; family Methylomonadaceae; genus Methylomonas. The sequence continues at coordinate 3,332 of JAQTYP010000206.1, read as the reverse complement.
CGGTTCTACCAAAAATGGGCGAATTCCCTTATGTGTTACGCGTGGTTTCGGAAATCACCGAGTCCAACGGTTCCAGTTCGATGGCATCGGTCTGCGGCAGCAGCTTGGCGCTGATGGACGCCGGCGTACCGCTGAAAGCCCCTGTCGCCGGTATCGCGATGGGCCTGATCAAAGAAGGCGATAACTTCGCCGTACTTTCCGACATCCTGGGCGACGAAGACCATCTGGGCGACATGGACTTCAAGGTCGCAGGTTCCGAAAACGGCGTCACGGCGCTGCAAATGGACATCAAGATAGACGGTATTACGCCGGAAATCATGAAAGTCGCGCTGGAGCAAGCCAAACACGGCCGTTTGCACATCCTGGGCGAAATGAACAAGGCTTTGTCCGCCAGCCGCGAGCAAATGTCCGACTTCGCCCCGCGCATCATTACTTTCAAAATCGATCCCGCCAAAATCCGTGAAGTCATCGGTAAAGGCGGTGTGACGATACGCGCGATCACCGAACAAACCGGCGCCAGCGTCGATCTGACCGACGACGGCGTTGTCAATATCGCCTCTGTCGACAAAGCCGCCGGCGAAGAGGCCAAACGCATGATAGAGGAAATCACCGCCGAAGTCGAAGTGGGTAAAACCTACGAAGGCAAAGTCGTGCGGCTGATGGACTTTGGTGCGTTCGTCACCATCCTGCCTGGCAAAGACGGCCTGGTCCACATTTCGCAAATCTCCGACGAGCGCGTCGAGAAGGTCAGCGACAAGTTGTCAGAAGGTGACCTAGTCCGAGTCAAAGTCTTGGAGATCGACCGTCAAGGTCGCGTCCGCCTGAGCATGAAGGAAGTCGACGCCGAATAAGCGTCGCTCTCCTCTTGACCCCACTAACCCCCGAAAGGCCACTCGGCCGTTCGGGGGTTTTTGTTTATGGGATTTCCGAACCATGCGTCAAGTCTATTGCCGGCTCTGAGTGCGATTCAAACTGATGCGGAAATTATTTGGACGGAAAAACAAAAAACCCGACACGCGGGCCGGGTTTTTAGATTTAACCAGTAAATCCCTTTAACGCTTACTGCTTAAGCTTTACGACGTTTGAAGCCCAAAAAGCCCATGATTGCAGAACCAAACAACCATACTGCGCCTGGGACAGGCACTGGAGCGGCTGTCAGTTCGATAGTGCGATCTATGCCATCGGCTGGATGCTGAACATTGATGTAAGCTTTGTTTGAGTCGAACTTGTCGAAATACAGGCCGGTGCTTTCAGCGCCCGCAGTCGACAGACTGATCCATTTGGAAACAGACTCGGCAACACCGTCACGATCGGCATCCATCGCAAACCATACATCTTCGACACCGCCATCCTGATCTTCGACGATATAGATATTACCTTCGGAATCGATGGCCAGGTTGTCGGGGTTTTTGAAGGCGACGCCGGCTTCAAGGCCCGTGGCCGCATCGAGGGTGTGGCTATCGGCAAACAGCTTGACTTCGAAGCTGGTCAGATTAAACGAATAAACCCGACCGCGGCCATCGTTTTGATTGGCATTGTCATCGGAGTCGGTGGTCGTGAAATACAGAAATTGATCACCATTAGCCAGAGTCTGGATTTCCAGATCTTCGGGACGGTTGAAGCCAGTGCCCAACACATTGGCATTGTCGGCTGTTACTCGGCCGTCGATAGTGCCATCGGCCAATACGGTGGAAATACCGGCCAGCGCGGCACCAGTCAAATCAGTGATGGCTTCCCAAGTAGCCAACCCGGTAATTGCAGCGGCATTGTTGCCTTCGAATTGACCGCCATTGTCCACTTTCAATGCGAATGTTTGACCGGCCGCGAAGAAGTCATCACCAGTCGTGGCGAAAGGGTTGGCCGAAACATATTTATAAATCGAGCCACCATTCAACTCATCGACAAAATACAGGCTGTTATCAGTATCAAACGCCAAGCCTTCATGCGAAACCCGTGGTATCACGCTGCGTTGTACAAAGTTGGCGCTATTTTCCGCTGCGGTGGTTGGATCGGTGATTTCGAACAGGCGACCAGCAGTGCTACCAGTTCCCCAACTTTCTTCAGCAGTCAGATAACCTCCCCAAGGTGTCCAGCGCGATGCGTCACCGGAAGAGAAATTCTGTGTGCCGGCAGCCACGATAGTGGTGGTGCGGGTGTTGTAATTGGTATCCCATAAGTCAATACGTTGAACACCGGCTTTAGTAGGAGCGGTGGTAGAAAATATTTCCCATGGCATAAACAAGTACCGGCCAGCATCCGCACCCGTTTCGTTGCCGGCAATCATGTCCCAGTTACCGGAATTCGATCCTGGCACTAAAGTATTTTGGGTGGCGCGGTCGGCAATCGTTTCTTGACTGAAATTAGGAGAAGACAATTTATAAGGTTTGGCGGAACCTGGGTTCAGCGGAGTAGTGTCGCCGGTCATTGGGGTAAAATTGTCGAATTCGGTATCGGCGGCTTGTGCTACAAATGGAACAACCATAGAGACAAATCCCGCAGCAATCGCCGCGACATTTTTTTTCATTTTAAACATTGTTTATATCCTCAAAGCTAAAAACCTAAAATATTTTTTGCCCAAAACGCACGGACAACTATTTATACCTATTCCACATGACAGGTCGATTAAGGTTTTTTGTCATTTTTGTGACGCAGTTCTAGCCGCGTTTCATAGAATTTAATCTAACCCATCTTTAATAAACCCTAACGTCAAAAGGTGAGTTTCACATTGTTGTTATCCTGTATATCATTGAAATAATTATACAATATATTTTTTAGGCTGAAAAATGGCAAAGGTAATGCCATATTATGATTGCCCGGGTATTGCGGCTTGAAAGCCGCTTCGTTAAATTTTTCGTAACTACTCCCCCATAAAAAATTGAAAAAAAGCTTGACAGATTTTTGAGGGCTCAAAACGAAAAATTCACTCCCCCTGCTTATTGCCCTGTTTATTGGCATGCCAAGGCGCCTACAGCGGATTTCTCAAGGTGAGACGGATTTTGCGTCAAAAAACCGATTCCAAGCGCGCCTTGGCGCTCTCCGAAGGCCAAAAAAACCAATGATATGATTCGTTTATCGGGCTTCTCGTTTAAAACGGGACACAGAGGGAGGCTTAACCTCTGACTGTCCCGGCTTAAGTTGGTAGCCAACAAAAGGTCTCCGGCTGTTTCCGTGCAGAAGAATATGCCCATGCCTACTGCCGAATATCCCAGGGCTCCCTCATTAAAATACTTGGGTTAGCACATCGTTTAATAGCTTATCGTCCCAACCGGCGGCTTTGCGCATACGTTTAATAGACATGCGTTTAGTTTTGGCGGCCCTTATCATGTTTAAAG
>JAQTYP010000004.1 GCA_028688235.1 Methylomonas sp. | reverse complement strand
TTGTGCGACAGTTAGATGTAGTTGCGGATTTATCCGCAACTACCGTTGCCGAACTTGTTTCTCACGTATTCCTAACGGTTAACGGTGAGATAAAAACCAAGTTATCTCTGAAAATTAACCTGTAGACGGATGATGTCCGAGTTTCTACAAATTTTGTAAACACGCTCAAGACATGTGTTCGAGGAGTATTGGATGACGAAGGATAGTCGCAATTGGCTTTATCTGCCGTTACTCGGTCTGTGTGTTCAGGCCAACGCGGATTATCGAAGCGATATTGCTTATACACGGTTGAAGGACGAATTGATTGCCAGTGGTATTGCCGTGCCGAACGGTGATGGCGTCAAGATAAGCCAAGTCGAAGCCTCCAGCAGTTCAACCACGGCAATTTTTGCGCCCGATCCAAACGCTACGGCGCTGGTGGGCAAGTCCTTCGCCTATCCGGGGTTAACATCGTGCGCGACTCTGCCTTGCCTGCCCAGCGAATATTCTTCGCATGCAACCGGGGTTGCCAATACGTTCTTTGGCAATACAGTTTCAATGGCAAAGGGCATAAACGACATTCATAGTTACGAGGTCAACCAGTGGATTAGTTCGCTGTATTCCCTAGGCACTTACTCGACAACCACGACCGATAGGCGTGTCGCCAATCATAGTTGGGTGTCAACCGGGATCGGCAACAGCGATGCCGCTATCTTGCGTATCGTCGATCGTCAAGTAGACCGTAACGAATATATACAAGTGGCGGCAACCAGCGGTCGCTTGTTGAGTAATGCCTACAATGTGATTGCGGTGGGTTTGACGAGTTCGACGGCGAATAACAGCAGCGCGGCCATTGATACCAGTTACCTGCAAGGACGAGCCGTTACCGATTTGGTGGCGCCCGCCGTCAGTCTGAGCACCGCAACGCCCATTGTCGCCGCTGCAACCGCATTACTGGTACAGATTGGGCACCAGCAAACCGGGTTATCGCTGGCTTTCAGCAATATCAGCGGTGTCGGCACGATTTACAATGCGGAGCGCTCGGAAACCATCAAAGCGGTTCTGATGGCGGGTGCGGACAGGGAAACCAATAACAGCAGCGGTTACGGTAATATCAACGGCTATCGTAGCGCCGACCGGCAAACGGCGAATGGTCTGGATAGTCGCTACGGCGCGGGTCAGCTGAATGTCGATAATAGTTACTATATATTGACCGCCGGCGAGCAAAATAGCCAGGAAGATGGCGGGGCCAATACCGGTCAAATCGGCGATGCCGGTTTCGATTATGATCCAAGCTTTGGCGGATTAAATGGTAGCAATAGTACCGCCAGCTATGTATTTACAGCCTCCAGCAACGAGAGCATCAAAGCCTCATTGGTCTGGAACGTCAGTGTAAGCAACAATAGTGCTCTAACAACAACGATCCATCATCTTGGATTGTCTCTGATCGACGTCACCGATGGCGGCAGCATCAAAGCCAACTCGGAAAGCTTGATCGACAACACCCAAAACATCGCCTGGGACAATTTGATTGCCGGTCACCAATATCGATTATCAGTTGACTCCCTGGAAGCTAGTAACTTTAAAGCCGACTATGCAGTGGCTTGGCAGCGCCGCCCCCATATCGACACTGATACGGATGCTGACGGAGTGCCCGACTTCCTGGACAACTGCACCTTGGTTGCAAATGCCAATCAGCGTGATACCGACGGCGATGACTACGGCAATATTTGCGATCCAGATTTCAACCAGAACAATGTAGTTGATCCCTTGGATTTAAATACGTTCAAAGCAAAATTGGGCCAGGTGTCACCACATCAAGATCTGAATGGCAATGGCATCGTCGATCCTTTGGATTTGAACATCCTGAAAACGTATTTAGGGAAAGCGCCCGGGCCATCAGGCCTGCACCCTTAATCATAGTCGCCACGCTTCGAATTTCGGTTTTTCTACCCCGCCTCTCCCCTTCTCGTCCTGGATGGCGCGGGAATGGATGCGCGGAAATTCGAAGCGGGAGATAGGCAAACCGTCAAAATCGCCGTCAGTCGGTGCCGGCCGCATTTGGCTCCAACTGATGCATTCGGCTAGGAAACCGTGCCCTCGGCGCCGTTTGTCACGCTTGACTCAGGTCTTGCGCAATTTCTTATAGGTATTGATCAAACCGTTAGTCGAGCTGTCGTGACTCATTATGACCTCGTCATTCTTCAGTTCAGGCAGTATGACTTTAGCCAATACCTTGCCCAACTCCACGCCCATTTGATCGAAGGAGTTGATGTTCCATATCACGCCCTGCACGAATATCTTGTGTTCGTAGAATGCGACCAAGGTGCCCAGGGTTCTAGGGGTGAGCTTTTTGAACAAAAACGAGTTGGAGGGTTTGTTGCCTTCGAATATTTTGGAGGCGATCAAGGCGTCGTTCAGATCCGGGCTATGGTTCAGGTCGTGCCTGACCTCTTCTTCGGTCTTGCCGCGCATCAAGGCTTCCGCCTGCGCCAGAAAATTGGAAATCAAGATGTCATGATGGTCCGGTAGATCGTACTGGCTTTGCGCCGCAGCCAGAAAGTCACCCGGTATCAATTTCGTGCCTTGATGTATCAACTGGAAAAATGCGTGCTGACCATTGGTACCGGGTTGCCCCCAGATGATGGGGCCGGTGTTGTAATCGACTTTTTCGCCATTGATGGTGGCGCTTTTGCCGTTACTTTCCATGTCGCCTTGTTGAAAATAGTCGGCAAAATACTTCAATGATTGTGCATACGGCAAAATCGCATAGGTTTCGGCTTCGAAGAAGTTGTTATACCAGATGCCCAGCAAACCCATGATAACCGGAATGTTTTGCTCGAACGGCGCATGGCGGAAGTGTTCGTCGGCCAGATGCGCCCCCATCAGTAACTCTTCGAAATTGTCCATACCGATATAAAGGGCGATGGACATGCCTATCACCGACCATAAGGAATAACGCCCGCCTACCCAATCCCAGAATTCGAACATGTTTTCGGGATCGATGCCGAATTCACTGACCTTTTCGACGTTGGTGGAGATTGCGATGAAATGCTTGTTCATATGGGCCGGATCGACCGCGGCCTTCATGAACCAATTCCGCGCCGAGCGGGCATTGGTCATGGTTTCCTGCGTCGTGAACGTTTTGGACGAGATCAGGAACAAGGTGGTTTCAGGATTTAGCGGCTTTAAGGTTTCGACTATATCGGTTGGATCGACGTTGGACACGAAATGCGCTTTCGAGCCGTCCTTGCCGTAAGGGGTCAATGCGGTATCGACCATTTTCGGCCCAAGATCCGAGCCGCCTATCCCGATGTTGACGATGTCGGTGATCGCTTTGCCGCTATAGCCCGTCCATTGTCCGGAACGCACTTGCTCCGTGAAGGTGCGCATTTTCGCCAATACCTTGTTGATTTCCGGCATGACGTCCTGCCCGCGAAAATAGACCGGCTTGTTGCTTCTGTTGCGCAACGCGGTATGGAGTACAGCCCGTTTTTCGGTGGTATTGATGATGGAGCCTGAGAACATCGCTTCGGTCTTTTCTGTCAGCTCGGCACGATTTGCCAGCGCGATCAACAATGGCAAAGTCTGTTCGTCGATCAAATTTTTCGAAAAATCGAATAATAAATCGCCAAATGTCACGGAGAACTTGTCGAAACGCCGAGGGTCCTTGGAAAACGCCTCTTTCATGCAAAATTTTCCAGCAATTTCTTGATGGTGTTGCTTGACGGCGTTCCATTCTGCAGAGTTGATTAATTTAGACATATTGTTTTGCAAACAAGATAGTGAGTGTGCTTGGGGCATTGATTGATGCTAAGGAATAGCAGAAGAATGATTTTGTCATTATAAGGATTGTCTTTATTGGATGACAAAAAAAATCACGCCGCTCATGTCGAGCCGGTCTACCTTATATAAGGATCGCCTTTATTTGCCAAGGGCGATGTGCTAGAGTTAGGTCCGATTTTTGTGGGTTGACAAGCATTTAAATGTTCTCACCTTGAAGTCGCATCATGCACGATCGCATGAATAATAAAAACTATCAACAACGAGAAGGGTACACATGAAAACAACTCGTCTTTTTAGAAATAGTCTCTTTGGTCTCATCGGCCTGGTTTTTTCTTCCACACTATGGGCTCATGGCGGCGCCGCTGGCACCGACACTGACCAGTGCAAGTTCGAACTGGAAAAAGATCATTGGATTCATTACACCGCGTATCAACCCAAAGCCTATCCGGCCGAAGAATTCTGCGGAAACATTCCGGATACGAATTCATTGATACAGTTGGTTTTCGATTATCAGGATCAACGCTATCGCAATATGGCGATTGAATTCGAGGTCACCAAAGAACCGGAAGGCACTCGGATATTTTATCAAGAGCCGCAAAAGCACAAATCCGGAACAGTGATTCTCAACCTGCCCAATGGCGTATCCGAACCAGGCAAATATTTGATACATATCACTTTGCTGCAAGACAATGGCGAACGTCTGGATGCTCATATGAGCTTTAAAGCCGGTAGCGGCCAGCCAACCAGCAAAGGCAGCATGGGATTGTACGCATTGGTTCTGTTCGCTGGCCTCTACATTTTTTACCTGTCCAACGCCGACTTCAAACGTAAAGTCGACTCAATGATCGGTAAGGCCAAGGAATTTTAAACTTATCTGCGTTTGCCCTGTCTGCATGCGGCAACAGGGTGAATGCCCTTTGGCTCATGATTTTTATACACCGACTTTTCGATAGAGGAATCACTCTAATGGTCAAGACTATATCAATTGCCGCTTTAATTAGCGTGCTGTCTGTTAGCAATGTTTTTGCGAAGGAGATTCAAGAACATAACAACATGATGGACCACGGAGACGGCCATTTGATGGATATGGACGGGGCTATGGTCATGGGGCAGAACACCGATACCTTGCCCGGGGGCTGCGACAAAATCGCCGCAACCAAGGAAATCACCGTGCATGCCGGTCACAAATATTCCGAGAAATTTCCCGGAACCATGTGGGCCTTCGATCAGCAGGAATTCCAATTCGAGCCTTGCACCAAACTGACCGTGCACTTTGTCAACGAAGACCAGATTCGCCATCAATGGATGATGCATGGCTTGCCCAAGTATTTGTATCCTAAGGGTATGTTTCACCTCGAAGTCAGCGGCCCAGGCAGCGTTTCCGGCACCCTGATCCTGCCTCCGGGCGACAAAACCTATCTGGTGCATTGCGATATTGCTCAGCACATGGAAAAAGGCATGAAAGCCCAATTAAAAGTCGGAAAAGGTGGGGAAGATTTACCCAGCATACCCGGCGTGACGGCTAGCGTCTATCCCGATGATTACAGCGGCAAATCGTTTAACGCCGCCGAATTCGCTAAACAAGAAGCCACCGGTATTGCCGAAGCCGCCGCTGCTGCGGCTGCCGCAGCGGCAAAGCCGGTTCAACCCGAGGCGACCGGAGCGCCTGCAAGCGATGGGCCTTTTTTGTCCGGCGTAGGCGTTGTCGGTCTGGCAATAGGCATTCTGGCGGGCCCGTTTTTGGCCAAACGTTTTAAAGGCATGAGTACCGGTGAAGTCGTAGCCACGGTGCTGGAATGGCTGTCCCAAGCGATAGGCTTTACGATCAACCTGATAGGCAAGGTCATCAAAATGTTTACCGGCAAAAAAGCCATCCCATTACCGGACAAGTAACATTCATTAGCATAAAGCCCCTGAAACGCTTCGTTTCAGGGGCTTTTTTGTGGGAGCGATTAAATGGACATAGCATCATTAGGCCTGCCGGGCTTATTCATCAGCGCCTTCATATCGTCTACCGTCGCGCCGGGCGGTTCGGAAGCGATATTGGCTTACTTGGTTAACAGCCATCAATATTCCGCCGCGTACTTGGTGGCGGTTGCCACCCTTGGCAACGGCCTGGGCGCGATGACCACGTGGTGGTTGGGCTTGTGGGCGGCTAAAAAATACCCGGCCGAAACACTGCTGTCAGGCAAACATCAAAAAGCTTTAGGCGCCGTTCGACAATGGGGCTGCTGGGCGCTTTTGTTCTCGTGGCTGCCCGTGGTCGGTGATGGCTTGTGTTTTGCCGGCGGCTGGCTAAGGCTTTCCATACTGACGTCGATATCCGCTATTTTTTTTGGCAAGGCCTTGCGTTATATTGCCGTCGCATACGTATTTATATAAATTTTTAATAGTCATGACGTTTTTCTCCCTTCCTCACTTTCCACCTGCCGAAACCCGAGCCGAACACAGGCGCCGCGACTACGTCATCGCGGCATTCACATTTGTCACTACGACGATATGCCTGACCACCGACGGCTACTCTCCCCGCTTCATGCAATATGTGTTGGCGTTTTTCGGCTGGTTGTTTTTGCTCGGTTTTCTGCGTGGCGAGTGTAAATACGTTCGCACCCAAGTCGCCGTTGCGGTGATGTTTGCGGTCGTCGGCGAGTACTTCGCGTCGGTTTATATGAGGGGCTACGTCTACCGTTTCGAAAATGTACCCGCCTATGTGCCGGCCGGCCACGGATTGGTTTATCTGACCGCTGTGGCCTTGGGGCGCTCAGGATTCTTTCTGCAACATGCCCGCCGTATCGCCTTATTCGTTGTCTGCGCCTGCGGACTTTGGGCTTTGTGGGGGCTAAGCGGATGGGGCCGACTGGATGTCATAGGCGCATTGTTGTTTTGCGTGTTCCTGCTGTATTTGTTCAAGGGACGCTCGCCCATGGTTTATCTCGGTGCATTTTTCATTACGTCCTGGCTGGAAATCGTCGGCACCAGCGCCGGTACCTGGGCTTGGGCAAGCATCGACCCGGCGTCTCATTTACCGCAGGGCAATCCGCCCAGTGGCGTTGCGGCCTGGTATTGTTTGGTCGACGCGGCGGCGATTGCCGGCGCCCCCCCATTGTTGGCATTTCTGACGAAAACATCCGGTTACCTGCGCCGCCAATATGCCGTTATCGGCAAATGACTGCAAAAAATGCCATTACCCTTAATTCCTTCTTGCTGAGCATTTGCAGGTAAAATAAATCCCTGTATTCTGAAATCGTTCATCGAAAATCATCATGGAAAAGACCTATTCCCCGCACGCTATCGAACAACGCTGGTATCAACTTTGGGAACAAAGCGGCTACTTCGCCGCCAATCGCGAAGGCCCATCTTACTGCATCATGATTCCGCCGCCCAACGTCACCGGCAGCTTGCATATGGGACATGCGTTTCAGGACACCATCATGGATGCCCTGACCCGCTATCACCGCATGAAAGGTTGCAATGCACTCTGGCAACCAGGCACCGACCATGCCGGCATCGCCACGCAAATGGTGGTGGAGCGCATCATTAACGCCGACGGCAAGACACGTCATGATTACGGTCGCGAAGCTTTTCTGGAAAAAGTCTGGGAATGGAAGGCCGAATCCGGCGGCACCATTACCCGCCAGTTACGGCGCATGGGTTCCTCGCTGGATTGGGAAAAGGAACGCTTCACGATGGACGACGGCATGTCAGACGCCGTGCAGGAAGTGTTCATCAAGTTGTACGAGGAAGGTTTGATTTACCGGGGCAAGCGTTTGGTGAACTGGGATCCGGTATTGCACACCGCCGTTTCCGACCTGGAAGTGTTGTCGGAAGAAGAAGCCGGCTCGATGTGGCACATGCGCTACCCGCTGTCCAACGGCACCGGCCATTTGATCGTCGCGACCACGCGGCCGGAAACCCTGCTTGGCGATGCCGCCGTAGCGGTGCATCCGGACGACGAGCGTTACAAGCATTTAATAGGCGAGCTGGTGGAATTGCCGCTGACCGGCCGCTTGATTCCCATCATCGCCGACGACTACGTCGATCCCGAGTTCGGTACCGGCTGCGTCAAGATCACCCCGGCCCACGACTTCAACGACTACGAAGTCTGGGGTCGTCACAAACACATGAACGTGATCGCCGACCAGCCGCACGGCGGCTTGATCAACATCTTCACCGTCGACGCGGCGATACGCGCGAATGATGACGGTTTTGAAATCATTCCGCAAGCCTATATTGGCCTGGACCGCTTCGAAGCCCGCAAGCGCATCGTCGCCGACCTGGAAGCACAGGGCCTGTTGGAAAAAATCGCCGACCATAAATTGATGGTGCCGCGCGGCGACCGCACAGGCGCGGTGATCGAACCGCTTCTGACCAACCAATGGTATGTCAAGATTGCTCCGCTGGCCAAGCCGGCCATCGAAGCGGTCGAAACCGGCGCGATCAAGTTCGTGCCGGACAACTGGAAAAACACCTATTTTGAGTGGATGCGCAACATCCAGGATTGGTGCATCTCCCGGCAAATCTGGTGGGGGCACAGGATTCCCGCCTGGTACGACGACAAGGGCAATACCTATGTCGGCCATAACGAAGCGGAAATCCGCGCCAAGCATGGGCTGGCTGCCGATTATCCGCTGTTCCAGGACGAAGACGTTCTGGACACCTGGTTCTCGTCGGCGCTGTGGCCATTCTCGACGCTGGGCTGGCCAGAGAAGACCCCGGAACTGGCCGCGCATTATCCGACCAGCGTGTTGGTCACCGGCTTCGACATCATTTTCTTCTGGGTGGCGCGGATGATCATGATGGGCTTGAAATTCCAGGGCGACGTGCCGTTCAAGGAAGTCTACATCCACGGCTTGGTGCGCGACGCCGAAGGCCAGAAGATGTCGAAATCCAAGGGCAATGTGCTCGATCCTATCGACATCATCGACGGCATAGAACTGGAAGCGCTGGTCGAAAAACGCGTGTCCGGCATGATGCAGCCACATCTGGCCAAGAAAATCGAACAAGCCACCCGGAAGCAATTCCCGGACGGCATTCCGTCCTACGGCACCGACGCCTTGCGTTTTACCTTCGCCTCGCTGGCTTCGACCGGCCGCGACATCCGCTTCGACTTGCAGCGTACCGAGGGCTACCGCAACTTCTGCAATAAATTGTGGAACGCGGCGCGTTACGTGCTGATGAACACCGAAGGCCAGGACAACGGCGTCGATTGCGCCGAATGTAGCTATAGCCCGGCCGACCTGTGGATTTTGTCCAGACTGAACCGCACCATAGCCGATACCAGCAGCGCGATCGACAGCTACCGTTTCGACTTGGCCGCGCAAGCCATCTACGAATTCACCTGGAACGAATACTGCGACTGGTATCTGGAGCTGGCGAAAATTTCGCTGCAAAGCGACGACGCCTTGCTGCAGCGCGGCACCCGCCAAACCCTGTTGCGAGTGCTGGAAACCGTATTGCGTTTGGTCCATCCCATCATGCCCTTCATCACCGAGGAAATCTGGCAACGCGTCGCACCGCTGGCCGGCGTTTCGGCGCTTGTTCCCGACAGCGCTCTACCTCGTCCATCCCTGGACTCGACCGCCGCAACCATCATGTTGCAAGCTTATCCGGAAACGAACTCCGAAGCAGTAAACGCCGCCGCCGAAAACCAGATGCAATGGGCGATGGATTTCATCCTCGGCATCCGTAGGATTCGCGGCGAAATGAACATCGCGCCGGGCAAGCCTCTGAACGTATTGCTGCAAAATGGCTCGGCCAACGACCAAGCCACTCTCAAAGAGCTGGAAAGCTATTTGTTGAAACTGGGCCGCCTGGAAAGCATCACCTGGCTGAATGCCGGCGACAACGCGCCGGAATCGGCGATTGCGCTGGTCGGCGACATGAAAATCCTGATTCCGATGGCCGGCTTGATCGACAAGGACGCCGAATTGGCACGTCTGGAAAAAGAAATCCAGCGTATCGAGAAAGAGTTGCCGCGCATCGAAGGCAAATTGGGTAACGCGGCCTTCGTCGACAAGGCGCCAGCCGACGTCATTGCCAAGGAGCGGGAAAAACTGGCGAGTTTGCAATCTTCATTGAAAAACTTGAACGAGCAATTCGCCAAAATCCAAGCGCTTTAATGTATTCATCTGGCCCTTTCAATAGACAACCGCAAAACCTGGAGGAATGGGCTGAATTATTGCGTATCGAGGAATTGCCGATATTTTCCAACACGGCGCAAAATATCTATCATGCGCTGGACGACAAAAAAAAGGGCGCCATGGATTTGGCGTCCGTCATACTGCAAGATCCAAACCTGACCGCCAAGCTGTTAAGATTCGCCAACAGCCCTTATTACAATCCATCCCGCCAGAAGATCAACACGATATCGCGAGCAATCGTGATATTGGGATTGGAACTGATACGGGAGTTAACCCTTGCCTGTTCTTTTTTTGAATCGATACTGTCATCGGCCGATAAGGAAAGAGCAAACAAGGAAATTGCATGGGCCATTCATGCGGCCGTGCAGGCGCGCGAACTGGCGATTTTGACGCGCGATCTGTGTCCGGAAGAAGTCTTCATCGCCGCTCTACTGCATAACATAGGGCATATCGCGTTTTGGTGTTCTAGCAACAAATACGCGGTTCAGTTTCATGGGGCCATTTCACGCAGCAAACTGGAAGCGAAGGAAGCCGAGAAAAAAACATTGGGCTTCTGCTTGATCGATCTGAGCAAGAAATTGAGCAAGTCTTGGCATCTGGGTGGCTTGATAGACGCCGCTATCAGTCATCCCGATTCCGAGGATAAACGCATACGAACCGTGCGTATCGGCAGCCAAATATGCAATGCCATCGCTCAAGGTTGGGATTCCAAGGCAATGGCTGACTGTATGGAGCAAATGGAGGATCTCAGCGGCAAACCGAGAGAGGCTCTCGAACCCAGAATCAAGGCTAATATCAATAAGGCTGTAGATATCGCCCGCCAATTCGGCGCTTTGGATGCATCGACCCATATCAGTCCGGATCAGAAACTGCCTGCCGTGGCTGTTCATGAAGAGGAGGGGCCGAACAGAAAGCAAATCCAGTTTCAGGTATTGCAAGACATCAGCAGTCATATCAGCAGCGGCGCCATCAATCTGAACGTGTTGCTGGAGATGGTATTGGAGGGCATACATCGCGGCGTCGCGATGGACCGTACCCTGTTCATGCTGTTAGGCTCCGATAAAATGTCTTTGAACGAGAAAATTTCGTTGGGATGGCAAAGAGATTACGCCGCCGAAAAATTTCATATTCATAATAACGACTTTAACGGTAATTTGCTGTTTCACGACCTGCAGCACCATGACGGCCTGTGGTATAAGCCCGAAGAACATGCGGCGCTCTATACCCAGCAGATCGAAAATTATTTCGGCCGCCATGAATGTTTCGTGTTTCCCATCAAGGTCGAACGAAAATCGGTCGGTTTAATCTATTGCGACCGTGGCATCGGCAACGAAACATTAAGTCCTGAAGACTTCTCCGCAGCCAAACATTTTGTTCGCCAGGCCGAGATTGGTCTAACTTTGTATCGCATGAAAACCAATAATTGACGAATGTGACCGAAATGCCCTCTCTCGATGTAATCCTGGTTGAGCCCTCACGTACGCAACAGCACATCATAAGTATGCATTTAAGGGCTTGCGGCATCGAAGCGATTACCTGCCTGGACAGTGGTGCCGACGTGATAGCCTTGCTCGAACAGAGCAAGCCGGATTTGATTATCAGCAGCATGTATTTGCCCGACATGACTGGCGTCGATCTGCTGCATGAGCTTCGTAAAGACAACGACTCTTACGACATGGCATTTTTGTTGATATCCAGTGAAACTAACATCAAATATCTGGAGCCGATACGCCAGGCGGGGGCCATTGCGATTTTACCCAAGCCGTTTACCCTACAGGAGCTGAAAACGGCTCTTGCGGCATCGTCGGATTATCTCAATCCGCAAAAAGCCGACTTGGAGCATTTGGATGTCGAGGATCTACGCGTGCTTTTGGTCGATGACAGCGAATTTTCAAGGAAATACATCACACGGGTTTTGAATAATATCGGCATTGAATACATCTGCTGCGCCGAAGACGGCAAACAGGCATTACAGCTATTCGATCAGCAATATTTCGATTTGGTCATAACGGACTTCAATATGCCCGAGATGGACGGCATCCAATTGGTCGAGGCCATACGCGGCAACGGTCAGCAAAACGCCAGCGTGCCAGTTCTGATGGTGACCTCAGAGCAAAATCAGAACCGTTTGGCAGCCATCGAAAAAGCGGGCGTTTCCGCCATCCTGGACAAGCCCTTCGAACCCAAATCGATCAAGCGCTTAATCGTACAATTACTCAATTAGCCTTTGTAAATGAAAGCCCTGCAATTCGAGTCTATAGACAAAATGCTTAATTCATCTATAGTTGCAACACAACGAAAAGAAAACACTTCACATGGCGACGGCACCCTCAAACATCCATTTTAGCGGCTTGGCTAAATGTCTGATTCAACAAGGCCTGCTGACGGAGGAATCTGCCGCATCCGCATTACAGGAATCGCAAAAGAACAAACTATCCTTTGTCGCCTATCTGGTCAACAACAAGCTCGCCGACGGCCGATCGATTGCCGCTCTGGCATCGGCCGAGTTTGGCGTGCCCTTGCTGGACTTGGATGCCATCGACATCAGCTCTATCCCGATCAAATTGGTCAGCGAAAGGCTGATTCGGCAACATCATGCGTTGCCTTTGTACAAACGCGGCAACCGATTATTCATCGCCACATCCGATCCAACCAATTTTCAAGCGCTGGATGAAATTAAATTTCATACCCGGCTGAATACCGAAAATATCCTGGTCGAAGAGGAAAAGCTGACTAAAACCATAGAATCCGCATTGGAAGCGGCCGATACCTCCATGGTTCAGTTGCTGGACGAAGACCTGGACAATATCGACATTTCCAGCGGTGACGAAAGGCCGGTCGAAGAAAGCAATTCCGATGTCGACGATGCCCCTATCGTCCGCTTCGTCAATAAAATCCTGCTGGATTCGATCAAAAAAGGTGTGTCGGATATACACCTGGAGCCCTTCGAAAAGAAATTTCGCATACGTTTTCGCGCCGACGGCATCCTGTCGGAAATCGCCAATCCTCCTATAGGCATCGCCAACCGTATCACGTCCAGAATCAAGGTCATGTCTAAAATGGACATTGCCGAACGCCGGGTGCCTCAGGATGGCAGGATCAAGATGCAGTTGTCCAAGAGTCGCGCCATCGATTTCAGGGTTAACACTTGCCCAACTTTGTTCGGAGAAAAGGTGGTCTTAAGGATACTCGACCCCACCAGCGCTCAAATCGGCATCGAGAAACTAGGTTTCGAGCCGGCTCAACAAAAATATTTTTTAGACGCCATCAATAAACCCTACGGCATGGTGCTGGTAACGGGGCCGACCGGCAGCGGTAAAACCGTATCGCTCTATACCGGCCTGAATCTGTTGAACAGCATAGAACGCAATATTTCCACGGCCGAAGATCCCGTGGAAATCACCGTAGAAGGCATCAATCAGGTAAACGTCAATCCCAAGGCCGGCCTGACGTTCGCTGAAGCGTTGCGGGCTTTCCTGCGACAAGACCCGGATGTCATCATGGTCGGCGAGATCAGGGATTTGGAAACCGCCAGCATAGCCGTCAAAGCCGCGCAAACAGGTCACTTGGTGCTGTCGACCCTGCATACCAATGATGCGCCGCAAACCATTAACCGCTTGGTGCAAATGGGCATAGAGCCGTTTAACATTGTTTCCGCGGTGATCTTGATCATGGCCCAGCGCCTGGCTCGCCGTTTATGCGAACATTGCAAAAAGGAAGCCGATTTTCCGGAAAACATATTGCTGTCTGCCGGTTTTAAAAAGGAGGATATAGGCACGTTCACGGTCTATGAACCCGTGGGTTGCGAGCATTGCAACAACGGTTACAAAGGCAGGGTCGGCATTTATCAAGTCATGCCTATCACCGAACAAATGCGCGCATTGATTTTACGTGGCGGCAATGCGATGGAAATGGCCGAGTTGGCAAAAACCGAAGGCATTAACGATCTCAGAGCCTCCGGGTTATTAAAAGTCCGCCAGGGCATCACCTCCCTGGAAGAAATTGACCGCGTTACCAAGGAATAAATCATGGCCAAACAAGAAGACCAAATCGACTTTCTATGGGAAGGTATAGACAAGCAGGCTAAGAAAACCAATGGAATGATTTCCGCCAAGAGCGAGGTCATCGCTCGCAGCGAACTCAGGCGCATGGGAATTCGGGTCGTCAAGATCAAACCCAAGCCTAAACCTTTGTTTGGCCCCAAAGTACAGAAGATCACCAGCGGCGATATCGCGGTGTTTGCCCGGCAGTTGGCGACGATGCTGGAAGCCGGCGTACCTTTGGTGCAATCCTTCGACATCATAGGCAAAGGGCATGACAATGCCAGCATGTCCGAAATGCTGCTGGGCATCAAAGCCGATATCGAAGGCGGGGATACATTGGCGCAAGCCTTGGGTAAAAGACCCATCTATTTCGACGATCTTTTTTGCAATCTGGTCAACGCGGGCGAACAGGCCGGTGTATTGGAAGGCTTGTTGGACAAGATCGCCACCTATAAGGAAAAAACCGAATCCATCAAGAAAAAGGTCAAGAAGGCTCTGACTTACCCTATCGCGGTATTGGTCGTTGCATTTATCGTTACGGCGATCTTGTTAATTTTTGTGGTGCCGGTATTCCAAGAATTATTCCAGAGTTTCGGCGCAGACTTACCCGCCTTCACCAAATTCGTCATCGGATTATCGGAATGGGTACAAGAATGGTGGTGGGCCGTGGTCGCCGTCATAGGTGGTTGCGGCTATACCTTCAGTTATTTCAAAAAGCGCTCCAGACCTTTCAATCACTTTCTGGATAGAACCTTGTTGAAAATACCCGTGGTCGGCATGATATTGGAAAAGTCGGCCATAGCCCGTTTCGCCAGGACGTTGTCGACCATGTCCGCCGCCGGCGTGCCCTTGGTGGAAGCCTTGGCGTCGGTTGCGGGCGCTTGCGGCAACATCATTTTTTACGATGGCGTCATGAAAATGCGCGACGATGTCGCTACCGGCCAACAACTGCAATTTTCGATGACCCAAACCGGCTTATTTCCTAACATGGTGATACAAATGGTTGCCATCGGCGAAGAATCGGGTTCGATAGACAGCATGCTGGACAAGGTCGCCGATTTCTTCGAAGAAGAAGTCGATAATCTGGTCGACAATCTAGCGAGCCTGATGGAACCCATCATTATGTCCGTTTTAGGTGTACTGGTAGGGGGATTGATCGTGGCCATGTATCTGCCTATCTTCAAGCTCGGCGCCGCAGTAGGCTAAGACGTTGGCTCTGGCAACAGTGTATGCGCTAAATACGCATACGCTCTTCTTACTGACACAAAATTCGAGTACGCCATGTTACTGTCAACCTTGCAGCAATCGTCTAGTTTATTGATTTGCATTATTTTCGTATTAGGCTTGTTAGTCGGTAGTTTTTTGAATGTGCTTATCTACCGCTTGCCGGTGATGATGCAAAGCAATTGGCGGCGCGAATGTTTGGAATATCTGCAAATGCCGGCAGAATCCGCGCCATCCGAGCCTTTTAATCTGCTATGGCCGGGTTCGCATTGCCCGGTTTGTAAAACGGAAATCAAGGCCTATCAAAACATTCCTGTCATCAGTTATTTGGTCCTGCGTGGGAAATGTGCTCATTGTGCGGCGCCGATTTCGCTACGCTATCCGATGATAGAGGCATTAACCGCCTTGTGTTCCGCGGTGGTCGCCTGGCATTTCGGTTATGGCTTGGCTCTGCCATTTGCCCTGATACTGACCTGGAGCTTGATAGGCCTGAGTTTCATCGACATAGATCAGCAATTGCTGCCCGATTCCATCACGCTGCCGATGTTGTGGCTGGGATTGATTTTAAGCCTGTTCTCGATTTTTGCCGATAGCCATGCCAGCATCATAGGTGCGGTAGCGGGCTATTCGAGCTTGTGGACGATTTACCAGTTGTTCAAACTGCTGACCGGCAAAGAAGGCATGGGTTACGGCGATTTCAAATTGCTGGCCCTATTCGGCGCTTGGCTTGGATGGCAATACCTGCCGTTGATCATACTTCTGTCGTCCTTCGTAGGTTCTGCAATCGGTATCACCATGATAGCCTTTAAGGGCCATGATGCCGGAAAACCCATTCCATTCGGACCCTATCTGGCTGCGGCGGGTTGGCTGGCGCTGATTTGGGGCGATCTATTCAACCGCCTATATTTGGATATGGTTGGACTTTAGGTGTTGAAGGTAGGTTTGACCGGCGGCATAGGTAGTGGCAAATCCATGGTTTGTGGTTTGTTCGAAGAGTTGAATGCTCCGATAATCGACGCCGATGTGATTGCGCGGCGACTGGTCGAACCCAATCAGCCGGCCTTGGCACTGTTGGTAGACGCCTTCGGCGGAGCCATCTTGAACAAGGACGGCTCACTGAATCGAACCGAACTGAGGCAACGCGCTTTCTCGGATGCCAAGATAAAACAAACTTTGGATGCCATCATGCATCCTCTGGTTTACGCGGAAATAGAACGCATCGTCGCCGACTTGCGTAGCCCCTATTGCATCATCGCCATTCCATTGTTGGTCGAAACGCAAAAAAGCCATACCGTCGATAGAATATTGGTGGTCGATTGTCCGGTGGAGCTGCAAATAAACCGTGTGCTCCAGAGAGACAACATCAGTCGGGAACAGGCTGAGGCTATTATCGCCTTCCAAGCCGACAGACAGCAGCGTTTGGCAGTAGCCGATGACGTCATCGACAACTCGGGTAGTCCGCCTCAGCTTGCAGAACAGGTCAAAAGTCTGCACAATTCATACCTTTTACTCGCCACAACTAGGACGACTTCGGCTTGAATACACAAACGACTTACGAATTCCCGCTCAATGAACGGATTCGGGTGTTCATGCGCCTGGAACAATTATTTAAGCAACTCAGCCATTTCATGGCCGGCATTTCGGTGTTCGACAAACGTGCCGCAATCGAATCACTACTGGACATACTCACCATCTTCAGTCGTAGCGATCTGAAATCAGAATTGATCAAGGAACTGGACAGGCATGCCAAAGTCCTCGGGCAACTGAGCGATAATCATGACGTCGACAACACGAAGTTGCAGGAAATTCTGGACCAGTTGACGCAAGCCAGCCGCAATTTGTATAAAGCCAGCGGAAAAGTGGGAAGCAGCTTGATGGAAAGCGGTTTATTTCAGAGTATTTCCCAGCGTAACGCGATTCCCGGCGGCAGTTGCTCATTCGATCTTCCGGCCTTTCATTACTGGCTGGAGCAGGATCAAGCCACGCAACAAAAAGATCTGGAGCAGTGGATCCTGCCTTTTACCGACACTCGCAATGCCATCGATTTGATTCTGGGATGTTTACGCCAAAGCAACGTACCCAGGCCGGAAATCGCCCAGGCCGGCTTTTTCCAGCTGGCGCTGGACAAAGCTCACCCGGTACAATTGATTCGGGTTTGCGTACCGTCGTCGTTGCAATGTTTTGCCGAAATCAGCGGTGGCAAGCATAGATTCAGTATACGTTTCATGGAGCCTTCCAGCGACGAAAATCGGCCTACCCAAGTCAAGGATGATATTGCATTTACCTTGACCCGTTGCGCAGTCTGATGCGCGACAAAACCGCCATCACGGTAGCCTGCCCTAGCTGTAAAAAGCCTGTTCGGTGGGCGGCCGAGCAAACCTTCAAACCGTTTTGCAGTCAGCGCTGCAAATTGATCGATCTCGGCGATTGGGCGACCGAAGCGCATAAAATCCCGGGCGAGCCAGCCTTAGCGTCTTTCGAGAGTATCATAGATGAGCGTCCAGAAAAGTGCTGATGCCGGCCACCCCTTGCCCACCCGCGTGCAAGACACGGTCGATATCCTCTATTTTCAGCCCCCCCATGGCGTATACGGGAAGGTTGGCCTGCTCGATCAACTTCGTCATGCCTTCCCAGCCGAGGGGATGCACGTTAGGATGCGTCGGGGTAGGTAAGACCGGCGCCAATACGGCAAAATCCACTCCAATTGCTTCGGCATGCCTCAACTCTTTTGGATTGTGACAGGAGGCGGCAACCCAGGTGTAGGCTTCCGGTCTGTTGCGTGCGATCATCAGCGCCCGGCTGCTGAGATGGATGCCGTCGGCCTCGATATCGAACAAGGGCAGGTCGGAATTGACCAACAGCGTGATGGCGCGTCTGCGGCATTCGGCAAATACCGCCCGATAAGCCGTAAGGATGTCGGCAGCCGGCAGCGATTTAGTCCGTAACTGTAGCAAACTCACCTTGTTTTCGACAATCTTGCCTAGATTCTGCAAAACTTGTTCGATGCTGCGCCCTTCCAAAATCGCATAGCGATCGGGCAAGCGGGCGGCGGTGATGATGGGCACATTGGCGGTAGGAAATGCAAAATCCGTCAAGCGGTGGGGCTCTACCCACTGCATGGCCTGTCCTTCATGAGCGGTGGCGACCCCATTAAAGGAGTCGACCTGCCAGACGTCGAGTAATACCTTTAAATCTGGATAGCGATGTTTGATTTTGATCAAGGGCCTTGCCGACAATACTTCTATGCCCACTTCCTCCAGTAACTCGCGCTGCAAGGGCTGCACGACGGTCTCATCGGGCTCCAGTTTCCCGCCGGGAAATTCCCATAAGCCTCCCTGATGAGCGTTTTGGGCTCGCTTGGTCAACAAAATTCTGCCGTCTCCATCGCGCACGACGCCGACTGCCACATGTAAAGCCGAATCCATCACCATGACCTATGAAAGTAGAAGAATGGACGTGACTGTAGGGCCTTAGGTGCGGTATTCGGCATTGATCTTGACATAGTCGTATGAAAAGTCGCAGGTCAAAACCTCCTCCCTAACCAAGCCTCGTCCCAAACGTACCGTGACGGTGATTTCTTCCTGCCCCATGACGCGTTGGCCGTCCTGCTCGGTATAACCCGGCGAACGTCCGCCGTTTTCGACGATGCAAACGGTACCCAGATAAATTTCGACCCTTTCCAACTCCATGTCCTCGACGCCGGCGCGACCGACCGCCGCCAATATTCGCCCCCAGTTCGGGTCGCTGGCGAAAAATGCGGTTTTTACCAACGGCGAATGGGCGATGGTTTTGGCGACCTGCACCGCTTCGGCGGCGCTTTGCGCCTGTTCGACGACGATTCTGATCAGCTTGGTCGCCCCTTCGCCGTCGCGTATGATCAATTCGGCCAAACGCTTGCAAACAGCGGATACCGCCTCGGCAAATGCCATGTATTCCGGCGTATCGGCCAAGACTTCCGGCGCATCGCTATAGCCACTTGCCAACAACACGCAGGCATCGTTGGTAGAAGTATCGCCGTCCACGCTGATGCGATTGAAAGATTTTTCCACCGCAACCGACAGACATCGTTGCAACAGGCTTTGCTCGATCACGGCATCGGTGGCGATAAAGCCCAGCATGGTCGCCATATTAGGCTGTATCATGCCGGCACCTTTGGATATGCCGGTGATCGTCACGGACTCACCGCCTATTTCTACGACCATGGATACGCCTTTAGCAAAGGTATCGGTGGTCATGATGGCGCGTGCAGCCCTATCCCAATGGGTTTCAGCCAGATTGGCGACGGCGGCAGGCAATGCGGCCGTCAGCTTCGCAACCGGCAAGGGCTCGCCGATGACACCGGTAGAGAACGGCAACACCTGCTGAGCAATGCCGTCCACCTCGCTGGCCAATGCGGCGCAACTGGCAAAGGCATCCTGTAAGCCCTGCTTACCGGTACCGGCATTGGCATTGCCGGAATTGACCAACAACCAGCGCGGCTCTAACGTCAAATGTTCGCGGGCAATTAACACCGGCGCGGCGCAAAAGGCGTTTTGAGTAAACACAGCGGCACAGCTTCCGCCCTCGGCCATTGCTATGACCAAAATATCGTCTCGCTGCGTTTGTTTGATGCCTGCGTTGCAAGTGCCAAGTTTGATGCCTTTAACGGGATGCATCGTTGGAAAATCGCATTGTCCTACTGCCATGTCGTTACCTGTAAAACCAAAATTAAACCACTTCCAAAACAATCACATATTCGCCGTTCTCGGCCCGCGCCTCCAAGACTTTATGGCCATTGATACGGCACCAAGCCGGAATATCCTGCATCACGCCGGGGTCTGTACATTCGACCGTCAAAATATCGCCCGTATTCAGGGTTTTAACTTTATCCTGCGTACGAATCACCGGTAATGGGCAAAGCAGACGGCGGGCGTTCAATACCTCTCGACTCATACAAACCATTCCTGCGGTATTTGATCCACCGCCAAGGGTTTAACCTGAATCAAACGCTCCTCGCCTTCCCGGCTGCGTATCGTCACATCGACCTGCCCGGCTTCCCGGCCTTGACCGTAACGGGCGGTAATTTGCCCTGCCAAATACAGATCGTCTTCATTTGGTGCGCCATCGATCAAGACCAACGGCCCCCGGTGGCTCGCGCAATTCATGCTGATGAATTCCTTTTTATAGCCGCTCATGAACCGTGCTTCGCCGTCTTCGCGCGCGACTATCATCTTAAAATGCGGCTTTGGCCGGATATGGCGCCCGACTTTCAATAACATTACGTCATCCAGATCGTAATCGCGCTTGCCGCGGGCCTGCCACAGATCGACCAGCTTGTGCGAATAGGCTTCGTCGGTCAAAAAACAACAGCCACCGGCCGGTTGAGCATAATCGCTGAATCCGAATTGCTTGGCCAATGCCATTTGCGGCTTGCGCGAACGACCGCTGAAATCGTACATTTTTTCCCGGCTGATCCAACCCTCCCTTTCCGGCAAAGTCGCCGGCAAATTTTGCGCCGACAACGGCCGCACCAGCAAATCGTCGGCGCCCGATTCGGCAGCGACGATGGGCATGGTTTGTTTGCGTTGCGACATCGGCCGCTGCCCCACCACTTCACCGGTGATGATAAAGTCGAAACCGTTTTCAGTCATCCATTGTTTTGCTTTATTGACCATGAAAATCTTACAATCCAGGCAAGGATTCATGTTGGCGCCGTAGCCGTGCCTGGGGTTGAGCAAAACCTGTTTGTATTCTTCGATGATATCGATGATGTGTAATTTGATGCCTAATTGCTCGGCCACCCACAACGAATTGTTGCGTTTAGGTTTGTCCGAATCTTGCTTGCGTATGGCGTGCGTGTGACCTTCCACGCAAAATCCGGTAAAAAAGTTGATACCCTCGACATGTATGCCCTGCTCCATGACGGCCTTGGTCGCCAACATGGAGTCCAAGCCGCCGGAGATTAGCGCCACCGCTTTTCGTTGTTGATTCATAACTGCCAAAATACACAAGCTCTGGAGAAAACTTTTTATTATACGTCAAAGCGTGCCAGCTTTTGCCGTCTTCAACTCGAGCGTCGCTTGCTCTAAACTTAGCGTTCGCATTCACCAACAGCAACGGCCGACTTATGGAATTTAAAGATTATCTGAAAATATTAGTTCAACACGACGGTTCCGATCTTTACTTAACATCCGGAGCTCCGCCTGCGGCTAAATTTCAAGGGCAATTGAAACCCTTGGAAAACGTCAAGCTGGATAACGAACGCATCAAGGAAATTGCCAATAGCATCATGGATGAAGACCAGCGCGCCAGCTTCGAGCACGTGCCGGAAATGAATCTTGCGATATCCGAATCAGGCATCGGTCGTTTCAGGGTCAATATCTTCAAACAACGCAACAGCTACGCCTTAGTCATTCGCAATATTAAGGTCGACATTCCCAATGCGGATGCCTTGGGCCTGCCGCAGATATTGAAAGACAAGATCATGGAAAAACGCGGGCTGATCCTGTTCGTCGGCGGCACAGGCTCAGGCAAATCGACATCGCTGGCAGCGCTGATCGATTATCGCAACAGCAACTCATCCGGCCACATCATCACGATAGAAGACCCTATCGAATACGTGCATCCGCACAAAAAGTCACTGGTCAATCAACGCGAAGTGGGTGTCGATACCTTGAGCTATGAAGACGCTCTAAAAAACACCCTGCGTCAGGCACCCGACGTCATTTTGATAGGCGAGATTCGCAGTCAGGAAACGATGGAACACGCCTTAGCCTTCGCCGAAACCGGCCATTTGTGCCTGTCGACCTTGCATGCCAACAACGCCAATCAGGCATTGGACCGTATCATAAATTTCTTTCCGGAAGAACGCAGAAATCAACTTTTGCTGGATTTATCGTTAAACCTGCAAGCCTTCGTCTCGCAACGCCTGGTGCCGACTGTCGAGGGCAAGCGCGTTGCGGCTATCGAAATTCTATTGGGAACCAAACTGGTCAGCGACTTGATTCAAAAAGGCGAAGTGCATTCGATCAAGGAAGCGATGGAAAAGTCAGAAAATATCGGTATGCAAACCTTCGACAGCCATTTATTAAAGCTGTACAAAAGCGGCGTCATCTCATTGGAAGAAGCTCTGCGCAATTCGGACTCGCCGAATAATTTAAAACTGAAGATCAATCTCAGCGAAGGCTTGGGTTCGGCCACAGCCCCCAAAGCCGGCGGCATGTTGGATAAATTGACGCTGGAAGAAATCAGCAAAAACGAAGACGAATCCGAGGACGGCCATTAAACAACCGGTGAGATCGGTTTTTGCCAAAAGTCAGCAAAAACGGGCAAAACTGCCGAACTCGGCATAACATCGGTTAAGCAATTTTAGTGAGGATGCGATGCAGCACGAATTCTGGCACGAACGTTGGCAACAAAATCAGATTGGCTTTCATAAACAGGAAGTCAACCCCTTCCTGCAACGCTATTGGGCCAAGCTACAAAATGACTTGGCAAAGCGGATATTTGTTCCGTTGTGCGGTAAAAGCAATGATTTATTGTGGCTGCGTACACTAGGCCATCAGGTCGTCGGGGTCGAGCTAAGCCCTCTGGCCGTGGATGCATTTTTTTCGGAAAACAGGCTTCAGCCATTGGAGAGCAAACAGGGGCATTTTCATGTCAGCGAGATCGATGGTCTGCAAATTCTGTGCGGCGATTTTTTTGCTTTGCATGCCGCCGATCTGGGGACGATAGCCGCAGTTTATGATAGAGCCTCATTAGTGGCCCTGCCTCCCGAGCTGCGAGTGGAATATGCAATACATCTCGCCACGTTGGTGTCGCCGAAGACTCAAATCTTATTGATCGCTTTCGACTACCCTCAACATGAAATGGCCGGTCCGCCCTTCAGCGTGAACGAAGAAGAAATCGACAGCCTATTCGGCAATTGGTGCGACATAGAGCTGTTGGCTAGCGAAGACGTATTGGAGCAGGAAGAGCGCTTCAAGCAACGCGGACTCAGCCGCATGAAAGAAAACATCTACCATCTGCGGGTAAGGTGATAGGCGGAATTGCTAGCCGAAGAATTTTTCCGGTTTGTACCAAGCTTTAAAATCCTTGGGGAAATCCGCACCGGAACCAATGACGTAATAATTGACCAAGCCGCCGGTGCTTATATAAGGAATCATCATATTTCTCTGCGTTTGGTTTTTTCTCGGTTGTAAACTTAACAAATTTGATGCCTGCATGACGTTGTTACCCCATCTCGATTACGGACGATAGCGAAAAAAACCGGCTGAGCGCATGTGACTCAGCCGGTCGCTGTCGCTTCCTTGTTCAACATTAACACTACTCACGGTCAGGA
This sequence comes from Methylomonas sp., assembly GCA_028688235.1. Lineage (GTDB taxonomy): Bacteria > Pseudomonadota > Gammaproteobacteria > Methylococcales > Methylomonadaceae > Methylomonas. The sequence continues at coordinate 5,415 of JAQTYP010000004.1, read as the reverse complement.
AGTGTAGATGTTTTTCAATAAATATCAACTAATAACAGATTAATTTTTTAGTAATTTATAGGTAATGTTGGTACCTGTCTTCCAAGCATTGTCGAAATTCCGGCGACAGGGATAACCGCCGCCAAGCCTACATGAACTTATTCACGGCGTCCTGTCGAGCGAGTCACCGAACATCCACAATGCTTACTGTTTCGAGAAGTTATTTTGCGCATATTCCTTAGTTTTTCATGTATCCTTGGTTCGCAGGTATTTGACAGCCGTCCAAGGCTTTCGAAATGGCCTGTTTCCACGATGGAAAATAGACCGAGCCCATTGCTCTTAATCTAAAATTAATGCTACATTCGCTTCGGCCCTAGTGTTAATTGCCCGCGCTGTTAGCGATTGCGAGTCAAATTTCGGATTGTTCCGAGCAAAGGCGCGAACGTGCACGCCTCATCCAACAGTCCTGTCGGCAGTCCAGATTGTGCCGGCCAATTAACGTTTCTTTCGATTAATTTTGACCACGCTGAGCTTGAATCTTGGCCGAACTTCGATCAAAAACGCTAATAATTAGGAACGTTCGGTGTTCAAACAACAAACCGTAGAGTTACTCACTTCTTACAATCGTGAACGAAAAATCGTCACGCTAAGGCAAGGAAAACGTTATGTGCTGGGCAGCCGAGACGGAAACGAGCTTGTCTTGCAAGGGCAAGACATCATGCCGCAACACGCCCATCTGCAGTTGCTGCCGACGGGCATACACCTGGAACCGATAGATCAAGCTTCAGTTTCCATCAACGGTACGCCTATTGGCGCAGCAACCCCCTTGAAAAACGGCGATTGGTTGGCTCTCGGCTCCAGCCTATTCCAGGTCAATTTTTCGGAACTGAACAGTGCGGCAGCCCATTCTTCGCCGTCAGCCGCGGCCAAATCCGTCATTTTGTCCATAGGCCGCCATCCGGGCTGCGACCTGCATATTGCTTCTCCTCTGGTATCCCGCGAACACGCCAAGCTTTATTGCGGACAAAAAGGGGTGGAGATCGAAGACCTGAACAGTACCAACGGCACTTTCGTCAACGGACGACAGTTGACCGACAAAATGTTTTTGCAACAGGGCGACCGCGTCGCGATCGCATCGTTTACCTACTTATTTACCGGCGAGGCACTGGAGCCGGTCGATACCACCGGCAGAGTCGGCGTCGAAGTTCGCGGTCTTTACAAGGAAGTGGCCGACCGCAGCAGCCGGCAAATCAAACGCCTGTTGGACGACATCAATCTCGTCATCGAACCGGGGGAGTTCGTTGCGATTTTCGGCACCAGCGGCTCCGGCAAGTCCACTCTACTGGACGCTTTGAACGGTCGCCGCCCCGCGACCGGCGGCACGATATTTTATAACGGCGCCGATCTTTATGCCTGCTTCGACAGCTTCCGTTCGGCTATCGGCTATGTGCCGCAACAAGACATCGTGCACCGAAAAATCAGCATACGCAGGGCGCTGCAATATACGGCACGCCTGCGTCTGCCGCCGGATACCCAGAGGGAAGAGGCGGACGACTACATAGCCCGCGTACTGGACAAAGTGGAATTAACGGAGAAAGCCGATTTACCGATAGACACCCCTTCGCCGTTGAGCGGCGGCCAGCTCAAGCGCGTCAGTCTGGCGGTCGAACTGGTCGCCAATCCGAATATCCTTTACCTGGACGAAGTCACCAGCGGCCTGGACGCCGGCACCGACAAACGCATGATGCACCTGTTCGCCGATCTGGCCGCCGACCAAAAAACCGTCGTCTGCGTGACTCATACGCTGGAAAATATCGACGTCTGTCATCAGGTCATCTTGCTGCACAGAGGCAAACTGGTTTATTTCGGCCCGCCCGCAGAGGCCACAGGCTATTTCGGCGTCAATCGATTGTCCGACGTCTACGAATTATTGGACAGCAATTCCGCCGATTTCTGGTCGCAGCAATATAGGTCCTCCGATATTTATCGGCGTTACGTGCAGGAACGCATGAATCGCGAAGCCGCGGGCCAACAAGCGGTTAACTCCTCGCTGGGTTTACAATTGCTAAAACCCCGCCAACCTTGGTTCGACAGGCGGCAAGCGGCGACCCTGATGCGCCGCTACTTCGATCTGATACTCGCCGACAAGAAAAATCTGTCGATTTTATTATTGCAAGCCCCGCTGATCGCAGTAGTCATCGGACTGGTATTCGACACCGAAGGGCCGGCTCCAGTGCGGGCCGCCGCCGAAAGCCAAATCGCTTTTATTTTGGTATTGTCCGCCGTTTGGTTCGGTACGCTGAACTCGGCTCGCGAACTGGTCAAAGAGTTGCCGATTTATTTACGAGAACGTTCGGTCAATTTAAGCCTGGCCCCCTATCTAGTCAGCAAACTGCTGCCTTTGTCGGCGTTATGTCTGATTCAATGCGGCTTGTTGCTCGGCATCGTCATGGGCATGATAGATTTACCGGGAAACTTTCCGGAACGTCTGGCGACGCTTTTCCTGTCCGGCCTGGCTGCGACCTGCATGGGCTTGGCGGTCAGCGCCTTCGTCGACAGCAACGACAAGGCCGTTGCTATGGCGCCGATTCTGCTGATCCCGCAGATGGTGTTATCCAACGCCGTCGTGCGCCTCGGCGAGGTTTCGCTGTGGGTAGCCAAGAGCAGCATGATTTCGTTCTGGGCTCTGGATGCGATGAAAACCACGCTTAGCACCGATAGCTTGGCGATTCGCGATCCCAGCGGCCAGCTTATCGTCCCTATCAGCGGCTCGTTCGGCCAGGATCTGGCAATGGCCGCCGTGCTGGGCGGCGTGTTCTTGGGCTTAGCCGTATTGGGACTCAAATTGAAAGACCGAAAACAATGACTATGGATCCATCCGATAACACGACCTCCGATGACGACAAAACCGTCATCACACCGCGCGCCTCACAGCAAACGCATCTCTGCCCTGTTTGCGGGACCGGTAATACCCTGGAACAATTGCAAAAGCGCGGTTATCGCTGCAGTCAATGCCGGCTGGAACTGGCTCATGTGGATTTCGCTCCAAACGGTACGATACGCGGCCTCTTCGGCTGGCTGCGTTCGGTGGGAGACGTGGTCCTAGACCGTTATCAAATCAAATCGGTACTGGGCAAAGGCGGCTTCGGGGCCACCTATCTGGCGGACGACCTGCAATTGAGCGGCAAGCACAGGGCTCTTAAGGAAGTGCCCATGCAGATGTTCGACGAATACGAAACCTCGTTATTGAGCAAGCTCGACCACCCCGGCATTCCCGACATCATAGATCGCAAAACCGTAAACGGCATGGTTTATCTGGTGTTGAAATTCGGCGGTAGTCGGACCTTAGGCAGCGAGCGCAAGCAATATCCCGACAGGCGCCTACCTCAAGACAAACTGTTCCCTTGGATGCGCCAGCTTTGCGACGTTTTGATTTATTTGCACGGCCAAAATCCGCCCATCGTTCACCGGGATCTTAAACCGGATAACATCTTGCTGAACGAGGACGATCGCATCATGTTGATCGACTTCGGCATCGCCAAGGAGGCCGAGGAAGATAGCCGGACTCGCACCCTGGCCATGGCGGTGACAGTCGGCTTCAGCCCGCCCGAGCAGGTCATGGGCACGGGCACCGATGCGCGTGCCGACGTTTACGCGTTGGGCGCGACATTTTACGCGCTATTGACCGGCCAGAATCCGACGCCGGCTCACGAACGGATAGCCGGCGTCGCACTGACGCCGCCTTCCCAGTTGGTTCCCGATGTGCCGCAGCAGGTAGAAGAGGCCATCATCAAGTCGTTGAATCTCAATATGAATCAACGCCAGCAATCGGTGAAGGAATTTTTGGCCGCCTTGAGCGACGTCGAGGCGATGGAGCTATCCCGGCCCATTCCCAGCGAAGAATGGACTCAACGCACCGTCGTTCTGGATCGCAGTACCGAAAACGTCTCCAACAGGCCGACAGGCCTTAGGCTTCCCACCGGCCGCGCCACCGCCGCCGCAACTCATCCCCAGTCCGTTTCGGTAGGCGCTCCGCACTCGCAAACGCCATTGGTCTTATCGCTGATAGGTCTCACCATCGTGCTGGCCGCTCTGGTCACTGCCGGCTATTATTATTTTTCAAAGACGCCCGAACCGGCAGCGATTACTCCGCCAACCGCAACTGAAGAGGCGCTGCCGACACAAACTCCGACGCAAACGCCGCCACCGCAAATTACGCAACAAGTTCCCCCGACGCCAACTCAGACGCCGATACAGCCGGAGCAGCCTATATCTCCCGCTGCTCAAACGCCGGTCGCGACACCGACTGCACAACCGCTCAGAGAAACCGAATCGGCTCAGGAACTGTTGAAAAGGCGCGTGTTAGAACCTGAACCTACGCCCGAGCCCATACGAATCGCTGCCGAACCCGAGCCGGTCAAGCCCGCTCCCAAACCGAAACCCAGGCCCAAACCTATAATTAGAGAACCGGTTCAGCAGAGCAGCCCCAAACCTTCGGGCAGCTCTGAACCGTCCTGGGTCATCATCCCGGGCGGTGCGCGCAAAACCGATTAACCGGGACACGCATTTATCATTTTTTACCTCAACCGGAGATATATCTATGTCAACACGTCGGTCGCTCCACTGGCCTAAATGGCTATCCCGTTCAATAACGGCTCCGCTTCTGTCGGCGATGTTCGCCCTATTGGCCGTTTCGAGTAGCGCCAACGCCGATCTGGGCGGTATGGGCATGCCCGGCGGCTACGGCTTGAAGATCTATAAGGTCAACTACGCCCTCTATCCTTACGTGCAAGTCTATTTCCGCACCTTCGATCAAAGCATGCATCCCTTGATCAATCTGAACGACATGAACATCGGCCTGATGGTTAAAGGCCAATCCTACGACCCGATGAAAAGACAATCCTTCATCCAACCGCTCAGGCAGCGGCCGGAAGCGACGCGCACGGTTCTGGTACTGGACGCCAGCCGCTCCATGGCGGGCGCGCCCTTCGAAGCCTCTCTGGCGGCGGCGGCCCGCTATATCGACAGCAAACGCCCTCAAGACGAAGTCGCGGTATTGTCCATACGCGACACCAAGGAAGGTTACGACATCGTCTCCCAATTCGAACGCGATCCCGGCGCATTGGGCCGCCGATTGTTGGACGTACGCGCCGACGGCAACAAGACCCGGCTTTACGACAGCATAGGCGCGGCTATGCAAATGTGCGGCATGACCTCTCAAGGCGCCATAGCCTTAGGCCCCGAAAACTATGTGGCCTCCTGTTCCATCGTGGTCTTTTCCGATGGCCTGGACGAAGGCAGCGCCTTATCCCGCGAAGAACTCAACGCGCGCATCACCAATATGGGCATTCCTATTCCGGTCTATTCACTGGCCTACTCCAAAGTCAGCCAAAAATATTTCACCAACCTGGAATCCATTTCCAAAAACTCCTTCGG
>JAQTYP010000205.1 GCA_028688235.1 Methylomonas sp. | reverse complement strand
CTGTATTTAAAATGTCAAATGATCCACGATTAACGCGAGTGGGGCGGTTCTTGCGCAAGAATAGCCTGGATGAATTGCCGCAATTGATTAATGTGTTGATGGGGCATATGAGCTGCGTTGGCCCACGCCCATTGGCGATCAAAGAAATGTCGTTCAATCCTCATTGGCGAGACTTACGCTTAATGGTCAAGCCCGGACTCACGGGGTTGTGGCAGGTTTATTCCCGGGATGATCCACGGTTTCACGCCTGGATAGAAAAAGATGTTGAATATGTTCGTAATCAATCCATTCGACGTGACATCCATATTCTGGTCAATACCATCAAATCCTCCGTGCAAGGGGTCTGATTATTAAGCTAAAACCTTACCGCGTAATTGAATTTAGGAGCAATCGCGTTGAATAACAATCACTCATTCGTTCAAGCAGTGGGTGTTTTTCTGGTGAGCCTGATGCTGTTGCAGGGCTGTTCTCTATTGACGCCTGAAATCGAGACTATTCCCGATAATGAATTGGAAGCAGCAGAGATCAAAGACTTTAGTCTGGATAATGGTGATGAACTGGAAATCCGGGTATTTGCGCATGAAAACATGACCCGCAAAATTCGTATTCCTGGATCCAAGGTGATTTATTACCCGCTGGCTGGCGAAATCAATATCGAAAATATGGGTGTTACAGATATTCGCCGGACCCTGACCGAGCGTCTGCAACCCTATTTGGTTAATCCGCAAGTGAGCGTGGAAGTCACCACCATGCGCAGTAAAACGGTGGCGGTATTGGGTGAGGTTGCTCATGCGGGTGCTTTGCCCATCGAATCTAATGTACGTGCACTGGATGCGGTTTCCAAAGCCGGTGGATTTACTCTGGAGGCCGCACAGAGCAGTGTGGTACTGGTGCGCAACGGAAAAAGTCAGGCGCGTATGAAAGTACTGGATTTAAAAAACGTGATTAATGGTGAGGGTGGCAGTGACAATGTGGTGCTGCGTCCCGGTGATATTTTGTATGTGTCGCGTTCGTTTGTGGCCGATCTGGATCGTTTCTTTGAACACATCCAAAAAGGTTTGATTACCGGCTTACTGATACAGCAAGGTATCGTTTTATATCCTGCCGTAGTTGATGCCATTGAGGGTGTTGGCGAAAGTGGTACAACGGTTGTGGTTTCCCCAAATTAGTTGGTTGTTGTGAATATAGACAAGTCGTCGATGCAAGTCGAACTGATCCAGGATCTACATCAATTGGCAAGTATCTCAAGCGAGTGGGATTGCTTGTGGGCGGATGTACCATCCGCAGATCTGTTTTTGGGGCGTGAGTGGTTCAGTATCTGGTGGCACAACTTCTCGGAAGCCACCGATTCTGTAGCCTTGCACGTCACCAGTGGCTATCGGGTTATCCATTTTCAGCCGCGACAGTTACGCCCCAATATTTTGCTGGTGCGGGCTCAAGGTGTGTGTGTTGCGATACTGCCGTTGCTGTATTTCAGCGATAGCTGGCGAAATCTTCCGGCTCGCATCTTATTGTCGCCATTGAATGGCCAGTCCTGGCGTAGCGGGGTGCTGACTGCGGAAAGTGACTCAGCGGCGGTGTTGGATACGCTGATGCGATATCTAAAAGCTCAAGCCGACTGGGATGTACTGTTGATGGATGGTGTTCCGGTGGAGTCGGCTGTGATCGCCAACTTGAGAAGTGCGGCCTGTGCCCAGGGATTATGGGTATCCAGAGCAGATTTTCCCTGGCGGCATAGCTATCTGGCTTTGAACGGAAGTTGGGACGAATATGTTCAGGCCAAGGGTAAGCATTTTCGCAAGCATATGCGGCAAGCCGAAGGCTATTTGGCGCAACTGGGTGAATTGTCGTTCGAGTGTTATCGGGCGGACGCTGATCGCGAGATGGGGCTACAGATTTTCCTGGAAATCGATCAAAGCAGCTGGAAAGCAGTGAGTGGTGAAAGTGTGGCCGCAATCCCTGCTTTGACCGGGTTTTATAGTGATTTATATCGTCAGATGCACCAGCAGGGCACCTGTGAAATCTGGGTGTTACGCATTGGGCAAACGCCAGTGTCGGCGGTTTTTTGTATGAACAGTCGAGGCACTTTGTACGCCTACAAGACATCTTCAAAGGAGCAATACACCTCGGCGAAGTTATCGCCGGGCATGATCTTGCTAACCCATTTGATTAAACAAGGTTATGGCGTTGGACTCAATGAAGTAGACTTTTTAAGCGATATGCCGATTACCCATCGCTGGACATCGACAGCGCATGAGTTTGCCAGAACTAGTATTTATGCTGCGCATTATTACGGCAAGCTGCTGTTCATAGTGGATTATCTGGCTCGATGGTTGCGGCCTTTGTTTGGACAAATCAAGGGCAGGGTTTGGGATGGACTTAAAGGCGTTAATGGTTTTTTGACGAGAAGCATATAACTCGAAACCAGCCAGAAAGCCAGCATCATTCGTAGTATGCGTATAGGGGGGATAACAGTGGAGTGTTTGAATTTATCTGATTGGATTGCCATGCCAAGTAAGGTGTTAGCGTACAGGGAATACCCGACATGCTTACTGTAGAGGCGCTTGAGGATTTCGATAGTGTCATAGCCATCATGCCGGAGTGGCACGGGATCTGGATAGCGGATCCCTTGGCTAACGTGTTTTGTGGCAGTGAGTGGTTTGCGATTTGGTGGCAAAGCTTCGCGATCCATGCCGAGCAATTACCTTTGCAGATTACCTGTGGTCGTCATGTGTTTCGATTTGCCACTAAGCACATCAGACCGTATGTTTTAGTGGTACGCAATGGGTCGCAATGTGTGGGCGTACTGCCTTTGGTTGCCGTGCAGACGCTGTGGCGGCGTTTGCCGGCCCGCATTTTGTTATCACCATTGAACAGCCAATGTGAACGCTCTGGGCTGGTACGCAGCCTGGATACCGCTGAGGTCATGATAGCCATCGTAGGCTTTTTGCGTCAACAATCGGGTTGGGACGTATTGTTGCTGGATGGTATTGCTCTGGAAGGGCAAGTCGTCAAGTGTTTACGAGCGGCTACACAAACGATGGGGTTAGCGATTATTGAATGTGAGTCGGCTTGGAAACACTACTATTTGCCGATTCGCACAAGCTGGGACGAATATGCGGCTGCTAAAGGCTATTCCTTTCGTAAACCCTTGCGTCGCGCCGAGCGTAATCTAGCTGAGCTCGGCGAGCTGAGTTACGAGTGTTATGACTGGCAGACGCAAGGGGAGAAAGGATTGGAGCTATTTATGGATGTTGATCTGCACAGTTGGAAAATGCAGCGTGGTGAAAGCGTAGCCGATGTTCCTGTGTTACGAGCGTTTTATCGAAATTTGTTCAGTCAGTTAAGTCAACAAGGGCATTGTCAGATTCGTGTCTTGCGCATTGCAGGCGTAGCCGTTGCCGCGCTGTTTTGCCTGATGAGCAAGGGTGTGGTTTACGGCTTGAAGATTTCATTTCGGCAACAGTACACTTCAGCCAAATTGGGGCCGGGTGTGATTTTGATGAATGAATTTGTAAAAACCGCCCATGAAAGTGGGCTTACGGCGATAGATTTTATGGGGGAGCCCACGTTTTTAAGGCGTTGGGTCACAACACAGCAAGTCTATGGGCAGGCTTGTTTATTTGCAGGCCATTCCTATGGACGTTGCTTAAGTTATGTCGATAATGTCTCCAGACAACTTAAGCCGAGGTTAGATCGGCTGAAATTGACAAAACAATACCCACAGGGTGGGTCGCAAGCCCCCAGTTCTCAACTAACAGAAGATATTAAAGAGAATGAGTATGGCGAAAAATAGCATGAATCGTAAGTTGATCTGGATTACCAGTCGTGTCGTCAGTCGCTTGCGTCGGGTGCAGGCCAAAATCTTCAAAAAAGATGAGCTGGCTGTGTTACTGGACCGGATTCCGATGGCCTTGTCGGGTACCGATCTGCAAGGGCAGGTGGTGGTGATTACCGGCTCTTCGCATGGTGTGGGGTTAGTGATTGCCAAAGCTTTTGCCGAGGCAGGTGCACAGTTGGTGATTAATGGTCGCGATGCCAAGCAGGTTGCTCAGGCCGTGAAAGTGATTCGTGATGCCGGTGGTATTGCCGAAGAGGCTTGTGCGGATATTTCCACGGAATTGGGTGCCCAGCAATTAATCCAGACAGCGCTGACTAAATTAGGGCGGGTTGACCTCTTAATCAACAACGCTGCGGTGCTTGGCCCTCTAGGCCAAAACTACACCGAAATTAGCGAGCTTGAATGGAACAAGGTGATGGACGTGAACGTCAATGGCGCGTTTTATTGTGCCAAGTTAGTCAGTGCCTGGATGAAGAAAAATGCCGTGACTGGGCGTATCATCAATATCTCATCGGGAGCTGCACGCAGCACCAATGCTGGCCTTGCGCCCTATTCAGTCAGTAAGGCCGCATTGGAAATGATGACCCGCATGATGGCTCTGGAATCTGAACATTCGGGTATTACTGTGGTGGGGCTGGAATTGAGTTCCTTACAGACCGAGATGACCCGTGCGTTTTTTGCTTGGGAAGACTTCCAGCTGCTGCCGCCACCGGAAATTGTGATTCCGTTTTTTACACATGCCGCTACAGCACCCGGTATCAGCGTGAATGGACGCATTCTGGCTGCATGGCGTTTTCTTAAAGATCAACAGGCAGAAAGCTTGTTGTGCGGTCCGCTGGCTGAAACTGAGCGTTTTCAGTTCACGCCGACTTATCGCGATGGTGAGCCATTAAACCGTTTTGATCCAGCCGTGGTCGCGGTGGATCGAGCCGAAAACCCATTCGGAATGCCGGAGTCTGTGCGCGAATTGCTAAAAAATACCGCACAAGACTGTAATTTTGCCCGTTATCCCGATGAACATTACCCCGCTTTGCGCAAGACGCTAAGTCAACAATTATCGTTGCCGGAAGATTGCTTCAGTTTTGGGAATGGCTCGTCAGAACTCGTTGAGCGAATTTTACGAATCTTTACCCAACCCGGCGATGAAGTACTGTCGAACGATCCCACCTGGTTTATGTTTGACCGCTTTTGTCAGAATATGGGGGTAGTCAATCGCAAGATTCCGTTCAAGGAAGTGCCGGGTGGTTTCGATCACAATCTGCAGCAAATTGTTGCTGAAATCCGTTACAGCACACGCTTGATTTACCTGATAAACCCCAGCAATCCAGTGGGTGCAGGTATATCGGCGAAAGCTTTTCAACACTTTCTGCAACAAGTGCCCAAACATATTCCAGTCGTAGTAGATGAAGCGTATCTGGAATACAGCTGCGTACCGGAAACCTTGAGAAGCCATCAGGTAGTGATGAATACGGATCGACTGGTGCTGGGCTTACGCACCTTTTCCAAGTTTTATGCATTGGCTGATTTGCGCATTGGCTACGCCTTTGGTGGGCCAGACGTGATGCGTTTGTTTAATCGAATCGAGCCACTGTTTCCATTGTCAGGACTGGCAGAGCGTGCCGCTGTCGCTGCATTGACTGATGAAGCCCATGCCAAACGTACCCTGGAAAATGCCATCAACGAGCGCAAGCGTATCCGCGACAAACTGGCGGGAGCGGGGCTGGCCAGTTTTAACAGTGAAATGAACATCATGATCGTTGAGTGTCCGGTGCCACCCGAACGGGTTTATCAGGCGTTTGATCAACAGGGTGTGCTGGTACCGAAAGGAGTGTGGAACGAGCGATTTATTATTTTTCCGATTGCCACCCCGGAACTGAATGATCGAAATCTACAGATTCTAATGACCGCTTAATTGAACTGATTTGTACGCCTAACGTTTATGACGCAAGCAATAATCGAAACTGTCTCCTCATTCGAGATACAGGAAATCAATCAGGAAACGGCATTCTTGTCGCTGCGCGCCGAGTGGAATGAGTTACTCAGCGAAAGTGATAGCGATATGCTGTTTTTGCGGCATGAATGGCTGAGCTGCTGGTGGCTTCATTTTGCGCAATCTGGCGTACCCAACGCGCTGCTGGTGTTGGTTTTGCGCTCGGAAACGGGCGAATTATGCGGCATCGCACCCTTTAAATTGGCCCGACATAACCTGTTTGGCATACGGTTGAATGTTATCGGTTTTCTCGGCGAAGGGGCTTCGGACTATGCGGATTTAATTTTTAGCCGAAGTGCAGATCATCAACTGATGGCAACTGCAATTTGCAACTACCTCCATCAGCAAGCGGCGCGTTGGGATGTTATCGATTTAAGGAATCTCTACGCCGATACGCAAACCCGCGCATTGTTATTACAGGAAGTGCAGCGGCGGGGCTGGCGGGCTGCTGCAAACGACGAAGGTTTTTGCCGGTATATCCCCATTCAAGGCCAATGGGAGGCATATTACAGTGAGCGAGTTAGCTCTGCCGGTCGCAGTGCACACCGAAAAGAGTGGCGGCGTTTGAATACTCTAAGGCCATCGGAAGTGCGTATTATCCGTTCGGTAGCGGATTTGCATGGCTTTTTAGAGCAACTGGCCGAAGTCGAAAGCTTGCACCC
>JAQTYP010000204.1 GCA_028688235.1 Methylomonas sp. | reverse complement strand
CTTAACCGTTCACCCTTCGACAAGCTCAGGGCGAACGGTTAAGCCTTCCTCTGTGTCCCGTTTTAAACGAGAAGCCGTATTTTGCGAGCCGACTAAGAGTAGCACTTTCAGCCAAATGATGAAAAGCTATCGGGCGCATACTTAACCGAAAGCCCGTCGCCTAATTCGGACAGGCCATCGAAATGTTCGAGCTTATTGTTATCCCGGACAGACGAAATGATCGAAGACAGACGGGTAAAAGCAGGTGAAATTATCGACGATATTGCGCAAACTGCGGCGACCCTGACTGCCATTTTTTCGCAAATTCCGGGTATGGGTGTTGCTACGCTAACCAAATTGTATTTGGAAATGGCGTCAAAAATTGCGGCGCTATTCGGTCGCAAACTGGAATCGCAGGAGGCTAAATCGCTAGTGCTGGCTGCCTGCAATTTCTATTCCACCGACATCGTTCAAAAATCGGTGTTAGGTTGGATACCGCTAATCGGCAATATAATCAATGCCAAAATAACCTATGATTTAACTAAAAATATTGGCTGGTTTCTTTATAAGCACTTCGAAGAAATTGGCGCTTGAAAATATCCGGAGCAAAGTTTTGACTCTGAAAAAAAGTGTAGTAGCATGCCGAACGTGAGATCAATCCTATCATCCTAACACTCACATTGGAGGCGATAATGTCCGAAAATACGCTCACAGTAAGTGATAAAACCGAACAGGCTCAAGATATCGTGCAAAAAAGCATGTATGCTGCCATGGCAGCGGGGATCGTTCCTATTCCTATGTTTGACTTTTTGGCTGTAACCGGTATTCAGCTCGACCTGCTAAGACGTCTGAGTAAACTTTACAACGTAGAGTTTATGCAAAATAAAGGTAAGAATATCTTGGGCGCTTTAACCGGCGGCGGAATTTCGTCCTCATTTTCACCATTATTGGCAAGCTCGGTCAAAGTCATTCCCTTTGTAGGTTCTACGTTGGGGGCGGTCAGCATGCCTGTCATTGCGGGTGCTTCAACTTATGCGATCGGTAAAGTATTCATCCAGCATTTCGAATCGGGCGGCACTTTCCTGACGTTCGATCCGAAAGCGGTAAAAGAATTTTATGCCGAGCAATTGAAAGAAGGTAATTCGATTGCAGCCCGTCCAAAATCCACCTCGGCAAGCTAATAGCTTCGATTTCTCGCCGTCATTTTTTTGAGATTTGACGGCGGGGCAGGGCGTTCAAATATCGTTAATGCCGTTGCCAAGCATGATACAGCTCGGGTGGCGCCGGATTCTGTTCGTTTGTGAGGCGGGGAATACAGCTCCATGGTATATTTCCGCCACTACTAAAGATAGAACGACAGGACTAGGTACTCCTTCTGAAGTTTCCCAGTTTTTACTCTGAATGTACGATGTGTAGGATGTGCTGAGGTACGAAGCGCATCAATCACGAACGATGCGCTTCACGCTGTTCAGCACATCCTACTTCTCTTTCATTTGCCGGGGCGCTGCCAAGCCTTCAGAACGTTAGGGTGAATTCAGGGAGGGGCATCATTTTCCTCAATAGCCCGCAGCTTCGGCCTGCGCCATCCAGTCGGCGACCGGGCCTAACAGCAAAATCTCGTCATTGGATGCCGGCCCCAGATAATATAAGTTGCCATCCGCAATCCCGATGTAAGCATGTGTAGCAGAATAGTAGCGATAGTAGTAGCCCTGGGCACTGGCTGAGCCCGTGCCGGCAGGGGACAAGGGATGAGCTGGGGCCAGAAACTCCGGAAAAAAACCTTCCAGATAGGCGAACAGGCGATCGGCCTCCTCGACGGAGTTTTTGGCAGCGGCAGTAACGGTATCCAGCATCACCAGGTCACTCAATGCAATCGATCCGTTAGCTGGCACTTGCATCAGCGGCAATTGGCTATACGCGCCGCCGGCGTTGCGTATCGGTAGATTGGTCATCGCATCGACTACCTCCATACCCTTGCCTATCACCCTGCCGAATACCGTAAAACCGCCATTTTGGCTATCGAGATTGGCCGCGTTATCGCTCAGATTGAAAAACCACTGATTAGTAGCACTGTCGGGGTTGTTGGCCTGCTTTGCCATGGCCACCGTACCGCGAACATTGGAACGCTGCGCGCTGAACTCGTTGACGACGGGGGCTCGGGTGGCAATGGGTTGGATAGCATTATCCACTATCTGATAACCCCCGCCCTGAATCACGAAACCTGGCACGCTGCGGTGCAGGAAAGAATGGTCGTAGGCGCCGCTTTCGACATAACTCAGAAAGTTGGCCACGGTCGATGGCGCGCCGTCGTCAAACAGCTCGATATCGATTACGCCCAGCGACGTTTGAATACGGACGATAGTGGCGCCCCCCAAAGCAGGAAATGCTAGCGCAGCCAGCAAGATCAACGTTTGGATAAATTTCATGCTGTTGAAGCCTCCATTTTTGGCTTTTAGTCAAAAGTCGTCACTCCGAAATCACGCCGAGAATTCCGTTAAAAATAAATTCCCGATATTCGAATGTCTTGTAGGAGCGAATTTATGTGTGACTTTCAGGGTGTTCGCTCTTGGCGATTGAAATCCCTGCAAAGAATATCGGGAAAATCATTTCCAACCCTAAGGCAATACGCCTTCTCCGGATCAAGAATGCAAAACCAAACCTTCCTTGCTAACCGGTAACGCTTTTTCCAAGGCGCGGGCGTAGGCGATTTTTGCCGTTTGAGCGATTGCCAACTGCGCTTCGAGTCTGGCTATTTCCGCCTCCGTGATCTGCAGCATGTTCAGCTGCTGTTTAGCTTGATCGGACATATTGTCCGCATCGTATGCAATGTTGTTTATCGTAATTTTTGCCATTTTTTTTGTGAATTGGTACTGTGTAAAGTCATCGAGGGCACGAGATCATCGCCGCGACCAAAGCCCCTCCAACAAGGTGATTTATTTGTAACAAAATCCTTAAAGGCTGTTATCGCGACTAGGCGTCATCCTCTCTGAACAGGTGCGAACCCGCGCATTATAGCATTATTGGAATGCCTCTTATCCACTTGTTATTTCGCGTATTTCGTGGGTTGACGGAGCGACGCGGTGCAAGGCCTGATGCGTTCTATAGCGGCACCCGCGCAAATAGGGCGACCTGCGGAATAAGAATTCGGTAGTGACATGCCGGGCCCCTTTTAATGGCGAATAGAAACATCAAGAGAAGACAGGGAGGTAAAAAAATATCGCATCATAACTATGATGTTCGATTTTCCTCCGCTAGATATTGGTTTTTTAAATGGATGTAATGCCGGTAAGAATATTCCAGAAAGTTTTTCTCGTCGTCGCTCAACTGCCGGATCGGTTTTGCCGGGGCTCCTACATAGAGATGGCCTGTTTGCAGTTTTTTGCCCGGGGGCACCAGGGCTCCTGCACCCAACATCACATAATCTTCGAGTTCGGCTCCGTCCATGACGATCGCGCCAATGCCGATCAGGCAGTAATCGCCTATCGTGCAGCCGTGAACCACGGCTCTATGGCCTATCGTCACGCCGCGTCCTATGTTCAGCTTATGTCCGGTTGGCGAATAATCGCCGGCATGCGAAACGTGCAATACCGAACCGTCTTGTACGTTGCTGCCGGCGCCTATGCCGATGGCTTCCACATCGCCTCTGACCACGCAATTCGGCCAGATCGATACGTCGTCGCCGAGCGTGACCTGGCCAATGACGACAGCCGTGGCATCGATGTAGACCTTGTCGCCTATGGAAGGGTGCGTGCCGTTAAAAGTTCTTATTGCCACAAATGCTCCTGATTTTTGCCATAATTGCGGCAGAATATTACGCAATTGCGTCAGCGTTCACCAGACATTATTGAGGTTACCATGGCATTGATAGACGGCATAAAGCGCCAATTGCGTTCGGTTATCGAATGGCAAAATCCCGATCCGGATGCCTTGCTGGGGCAATGGACCGAAAACGGCGACGAGATCAAAAATGCTTCCAAGCTCATTGTAGGACCGGGGCAGGGTTGCATTTTCGTTTACCAAGGCCAGGTAAAAGCGGTCATCGAGCAGCAATGTCTGATCAATCTCGAAACCGACAACCTGCCGTTCTGGACGACCATCAAGAAATTCATGCAGTTTTTCGAAAGCGAACACAAGGTGGGTATTTACTTTTTCCGAAAGACCAAAATACTCGATCAGAAATGGGGTACTACCTCCATCATCAAATATCAGGATCCCAAATACCAGTTTCCGATTGGCCTGAAGGCTTATGGCAATTACAGCTACCAGATAGCGGATGCTCAGGCTTTTTTCGTCAATATCGCCGGCAGCCATAATAGAGTCGGCATAGAGGATTTTCGCAAAGTCATCTCGGCCCGCATCATTCAACCCATTAGCGATTATCTGGCCGAATGCGGTTACAGCTATGCCGACATCGATGCCAATCGGGAAGAAATCTCCAGGGGTATCGCGATCAAACTGGCCATCAGCTTCCGCAAACTCGGGTTCAGCATCAGCGATTTCAGAATCGAAGGCACCGATTTCGACGAAGACACTCAGCGACGCATCAACCGTATTGCCGATTTGACCGCCGAAGCCCAGGCGGCTCAGGCGGTAGGCTTGGATTATGTGAAAGTCCAGCAGCTCGACGCGATGAGAGAGGCGGCGCGCAACGAAGGCGGCGGCGCAGGTGCTGGCATGGGCTTGGGGGCGGGTGTAGCCTTGGGACAAAACATGGCCCAAAGCCTAACGGGCTTGCCGTCCGGCGGCAATGCCGGAGCGGAAGATATCGAGAGCAAGTTGGTAAAATTGAAGCAATTATTCGAGGCTGGACTGATCTCCGAGACCGAATACGGTGCCAAGAAACAAGAAATACTCGCCAAGTTTTAACATGGCCCAATGTCATAGCTGTTCGGCGCCGCTGCCTCCCAATACCCAATATTGCCGTTATTGCGGCGTGCGAAACGATATCGACATTCGCGGCAAGCACGATTTTCGTATCGTTACCCACCAGTCGCAAAGGATGTGTCCCGAATGCAACGTCGCGATGCAGACCATAGGCCTGGAAACGCAACCGCCGATGCAAATCGAACGCTGTGAAAAATGCTTCGGCTTGTTCTTCGATCCGGGCGAGGTCGAAACACTGTTGGAAAACTGGGTTTCACCGGTGTTTACCATCAATCGGGAATGGCTGGGCAACATCAACCAGGATCGCTATCAAAAGGATAAACCGGTCAAATACCTGGAATGTCCCGTGTGTTTGAACATGATGAATAGGGTGGCTTTCGGCCATCGTAGCGGTGTCGTGGTGGATCAATGCAAGGTCCATGGCATCTGGCTGGATGGCGGTGAAATCACCCATTTACTGGAATGGAAAAAAGCCGGCGGCCAGATTCTGCATCAGCAAAAACAGGCGGCCAGACAACAAAAGCAGCGAAGTCCGGCGGGTTCCAGTGCCGAAATCGAAGCATTAATGGAGCGTTATTCCAAACCGGATACCGAGAGCGATTTGTTGCAGACGGTGGCTAGTGTGATCTTCAGATTGTTCGAGTAATCAGGCTATTTTTGCCCATCCCCCGAAAAGGTAAAAATTAGCAATAGCTGCAGCAAAATATTTTCCGACAAGATGACCGGCTCGCACATGGATCGGCCTGGCTGGGATCAGCTTTTAGAATATGCTCGCCCAGGGGATACCTTGGGCGTCAGCGAACTAAGCCGCATGACGCGCTCTTTGATGGATTTACTGACCGCGGCAAAGGTGCTGGAACAGCGCCAAATTAACTTAGTGTCGTTGCGTGAAAATATCGATACCGCTACGGCGACTGGCCGTTGTTTCTTATCGATGATGGGTACTATTCACCAAATGGGGCGGGAACTTCGCGCAGAGCGGGGTAAAACGGGCGGAAGCCCTAAAACTGACCTAGAAAAATTGGAAAATGCCAGAATCCTCTACGAAAACTCGGACAAAACAGCTGCCGAGGTTTGTGATATTACCGGCGTAGGGAGACGAAAATTCTTCTCCTACGTGGCGGAGAGACCCAATGGCTCTGGTAAAACGTAAAATTGCATTGAGCTGTTGATTCAAATGGCAAACCGAGTTAGCACCTAAAATAAGGTGCTAATGAATTTATATGGCTCGCTTGGTCGGCAACACCCGACCCCTATGTATAGTGCCCAACTATGTACAGAAGAGATTAAATTCGACATGTACCCTACGTCTTACCAGCGATTACCAAATAGAGTGCTATACATAGTTTTAATGTTTGAAGGAACCGCGTAAATTCATTACCAGCTGGATGATACCTAGTGCCAGAAAGGAAACCAATTAACTCCACATATATCAACATGTTATAATTATTTCGCAACACAAAGATGTGTTGTCCAGACACCGGTTTTGCCCTATTTCGGGCGAATATCGGCCTGTAAACGCCCAAAAGACAAAATCTTCGTTCGCCGAAATCGTATGCGCACCGTCATTCAACCACAACTCAAACTCGGGGAAACCGATATTGCCGCCATCGTCCTCGACCCCAAATCCCGCGATGACATCCCCCAATTACTGCGT
>JAQTYP010000203.1:3090-6545 GCA_028688235.1 Methylomonas sp. | reverse complement strand
ACTTGGCATCCCCCTTTGAAAAAGGGGGATTGAGGGGGATTTATTTAAAAAATCTCCCCTAGCCCCTCTTTTTCAAAGAGGGGGAACTGACTTCCGTTGGTATTTTTATGCTTGCGGCATCCCTAATGCGCAGTCATTATACAACCGGCGACCACTACCGTGGTCGCTGATTTCCGGTGTCGGTGTATTCGACGGAGCGATGAAATCGCGGGTGGAAAGCTTGCTGGATGAACTCAAGCCCGCGCATTTACCGCGTGTCAAAGTGCTGCCCGCTTGGTACTATTAACGCCTATGATCGTTTATCGCCACGGAAATTTATTGCAGTCCAACGCCGAAGCCCTGGTCAACACCGTCAATTGCGTCGGTGTGATGGGTAAAGGCATTGCCTTGCAATTTAAACAGGCGTTTCCGGCCAATTTCAGCGCCTATCAAAAAGCCTGCAAAGCCGAAGCTGTGCAGCCGGGCAAGTTGTTGGTGGTCGATACCGGCAATATGATCAACCCGCGCTGGATCATCAATTTCCCCACCAAAACCCATTGGCGCGCGCCGTCGCAAATCGGCTACATCGAGCAAGGCTTGGCGGATTTGGTGCGGGTGATTCGAGAATACGGCATCCGTTCAATTGCGCTGCCGCCGCTGGGTTGCGGCAATGGCGGCCTGGATTGGCAACAGGTGCAACCCTTGATAGAAACAGCGCCAGCGGCTGGATTTCCGACAGCGAGCAACAGACAGCGATAGCCTGATGGATCACAACGAAGACAGTGAAGTCGAACAACCGTTTATCGCCCAACTTCTGGCCCAGTCCGGCCAGTTATGGCGGCATATTCAAGGCAGCAAGGACAGCATAGCCGATCAAGGCCGCGAACAGTGGCGGGATGTGTTGCTGAAATCGCGCCTGTTGGATGCGTTAAAGCGCATCAACCTTGATACCAGCGGCAAACCCTGGTTGGACGATAACCGCGCCAATCAAGCGTTCAAGGATTTGGAAAGGCTGAGCGCCGCGACCGGCCACGGTTTGATGGAGAAAAATCAGGCCGCCACGCGCCTGCTGCTGGAAGGCACAACGGTAGACGGCCTACCCGGCTGGAACGAAGGCCGCAAGCAGCGCATTCGGTTCATCGATTGGCACACGCCGGAAAACAACGAGTTTTTAATCATCAACCAGTTCCGCGTCGATGAGCCGGACGGCCAGCACAAGAAATTCATCCTGCCGGATATTGTGCTGTTCGTGAACGGCATTCCGTTGGTGATCATCGAATGTAAAAGCCCGGCCACCACCAACCCCATCGAAGAAGGCATCAATCAATTACTGCGTTATTCCAATCAGCGCGATTGGATCGACGCCCGCGAAGGCAACGAAAAGCTGTTTCATTATGCGCAATTGCTGATCGTCAGCGATTTCGACGACGCACGTTTGGCCTGTCCGGGCGCCCAATTCGAGCATTATTTGCCGTGGAAGGATTGTTACCCGACCGCCATGCCGGCCTTGGCGGCGCAGTTCGACAAAACCCAGTTATCGCCACAGCAAGTATTGATCGAAGGCGTATTGCATCCCGAGCGCCTGCTGGACATCCTGCAAAATTTCGTGATTTTCATGCAGGTGGAGGGCCGCACGGTAAAGATTGCGCCGCGCTATCAGCAATACCGCGCGGTGTTAAAAGCGATGCGCAGGCTTGAACACGGCAAAACCCGCCGGCAGGACGGCGAGTTCGACCGCCGGGGCGGAGTGATTTTTCATACTCAGGGTTCGGGCAAAAGCTTGACGATGGTGTTCCTGGTACGACGGATGCGCAACCATGTGGATTTGCGCCATTTCAAGGTGGTATTCGTCACCGACCGCACCGACTTGCAGGATCAATTGTCGGCCACAGCCGTATTGACCGGGGATGGCGTCAATATCGTCCAGCGCGTGCGCGACCTGCCAGCGGTGTTACGTAAACCGGGACCGGGCTTGGTTTTTGCGATGCTGCAAAAATATCGCTCACCGTATGAAGAAAAGGACGACGACGAAGCGCTGGACGGCATCGGCGAGCTGAACCCATCCGAATCGATTTTGTTGATCGTCGATGAAGCCCACCGCGGCCACGCCAAAAACCTGCATGCCAATTTGATGATGGCCTTGCCGAATGCGGCGAAACTGGGTTTTACCGGTACGCCCATCGTCATCGGCAAGAAAAAGCGCACGGCGGAGATTTTTGGGGATTTTATCGACCATTACACGCTGAGGGATGCGCAAGCCGATGGCGCGATTCTGCCGATTTTGTACGAATTTCGGAACGCCAGGGGCGAAATCAAGGACGGCAAAACCGCCGATGAAATCTTCGAGGATGTATTCGCCAAGAAGACGCTGGCCGAGCGGCAGGCGATACAGAAAAAATACGCCAGCAGCAAGGCGTTGCTGGAGAGTATCGAGTTAATCAAAGGCAAAGCCCGCGACGTGATGCGGCACTATATCGAGGTGGTACTGCCGAATCACTTTAAGGCGCAACTGACCGCCACCAGTCGCTTAGCCGTGATGCGTTATTACGAGGCTTTGCGCGAGGCGCGGGATTATTGGCTGGAAAAAATCGAGCAAATGCCGGCGTCTATGCAAAATTTGCCGGACGAAGCGCTGGATGCGTTGGACGATGAGCAAAGGTTTCTGGTGGAGGCTTGGCCGTTGCGGGAACTGATCGCCAAGTTGGAGTTTGCACCGGTGTTTTCCGCCGCTCACAACGATGACCCAGCGCTGGCACAGTGGAGCGATAAAGCCAAAATCGAGCAGCGCATTAGTCGCTTTAAAAAGCCATTCAACCATAAAGACCCGGACAAAGCCGATCCACTGGCGTTTTTGATCGTCAAAAACATGCTGCTGGTCGGCTTTGATGCACCGAATGAACAGGTGTTGTACATCGACCGGCGGTTGAAAGAAGACGAATTGCTGCAAGCCATTGCCCGCGTCAACCGGACTCGAAGCGGCAAGAACGTCGGTTATGTGGTGGATTATGTCGGCATCGGCGGTTATCTGGCCGAGGCCTTGGGAGCCTATACCAAGGACGACATCAGCGGCGCATTTCGTTCCGCCAAACAGGAGTTGCTGGACTTGCGCGACCGTCACGCAAGGATCATCAATTTATTCAAGGAATGGGGTATTGCCGATTTGGACGATACCGAAGCGGCTGCCGATGCACTACGGCCCTTGGACAGACGCGGCAAGTTTGCCGTTGCCTATCAGCAGTTTTTGAAAACCTTCGGCAATCTGGAACATCGCCCGGAAGCCAGACCCTATGCCAAGGATGCAAAAACGCTGGGGTTTATCGCTGCACGCGCCCGGAATAAATTCGGCGACAGCAAGCTAAACATTGCCGGGGTGGGCGATAAGGTACGGGCGATTATCGATGAATATGTCATCAGCAAAACCATTGAATCCGGGATTGCGCCGGTCGATTTGCTGGATGGTGAATTCAAGAAGCAGG
>JAQTYP010000203.1:0-3080 GCA_028688235.1 Methylomonas sp. | reverse complement strand
GTGTTCGCTCAGATCGCTCCGCCGCCGAAATGATGGCCCATGCTGCGCGCCACTATATCCAACAGAAAAAGCAGCAAAAGCCGGAAGATTACACCAAGCTAAGCAAGCATCTCGAAGCCATCCTTAACAAATTTAGCCAGGATGCCAAGGAGCTACGCAAAGCCTTGGAGGAATTCATCAAAAACATGGAACGGCATGAAGAAGAGAACGACACCGGTTTGAATGGGCAAACCCAGTTGCCGTTTTACGTGTTGTTGGTCGAACAGTATCAGGCTGGCGGGGGAGAGCTAAGTGAGGACATCAAGAAAAGTCTGATCGATTTGGCCGTCGAAGCGGTGGAGCAAATCAGACAGCAAATTGTCAGCGTCAACTTTTGGGCCGACTCGCATAAGCAAGGTGTTTTGCGCCGGCTGTTGATTGAGTTATTGGATTACAGCAATATTTTCGAATTCGAAGCTATAGAAGCGACAGTAGACCGAATGTTGGAGCTGGCTCGGCATCTTCACGACCGATTGGCGGGGGATTGATATGGCGATTCACCAATCCGGCGATCTACGGTTTACCGTGCAAACCAGTACCAAACGCAAGTCGTTCGGTATCACCGTGGATCGCGATGGATCGCTGATACTGCACACGCCGAACAACGTCGTTAGTGACGAAATCGAAGCCTTTATCGATGAAAAGCGGTTGTGGATTTATACCAAACTCGCCGCCAAGGAATTTCTAAACGAACAAGCCCACCCGGAACGGCGGTTCATCGATGGCGAAGGATTTTGTTATCTGGGGCGCACCTACCGCTTGGCACTGATCGATAGCCGTATTCAATCGGTGATTTTCAAGTCCGGGAGATTTTATTTGGCGAAGAGCCAACAGGATTCCGCAAGAGACTTGTTCATCGATTGGTATAGGCAAAAGGCTTTGCAGCGTCTTCCGGGCATGGTGTCCGAATTTACATCGCGCCTTGGGATAAAAGCCAAAGGATTAAAGGTGATGGAGTTGAGCAATCGTTGGGGATCGTGTTCCGACAGCGGAGTGCTTAATTTTCACTGGAAAGTCATTCAACTACCCCAAAAGCTACTTCGCTATATTGTTGCCCATGAAGCGGCGCATTTATTGGAGAAGCATCATTCGCCGGAGTTTTGGCAAATTGTAGAACGGTTGCTGCCGAATTACTTGGAATTACAAACCGAACTAGGCGTTGACGCATTAAAGTATCTGCGATTGTGATTGTTGCCAAGGAGCTGCCTTTGGCGAGGCTGTCTATAGCTGCTCGCTATCCCATCGAGCCGGCATGGCTTAAATTCACCAGACATTCGGACTTGGAACGGAAAAATCCTCTCGATCTAATGCTTTTCTTAACGCTAGCCTGGTTACCGTGATACACTGGTAACCGAATTATCAGATTTCTCTAGGTAATTCCTTAATCCCCCGGATCGAAGTCGCACTCGCATAGCAAAGTGTTGGGCTCCGCTCCACTATTTCCCCCATCGAGACACTTAATGCCATTTTCTACTCTCGGTTTATCCGAGGCTTTGTTAAAAGCTATTGCCGATTCCGGCTACACGACACCTACTCCGATTCAAGCGCAAGCCATACCAGCCGTATTAAGCGGACGCGATTTATTAGCCGCCGCGCAAACCGGCACAGGCAAAACGGCGGGTTTTACCTTGCCGATTTTGCACAGGCTGGCCCAAACCCAGCATGGCCGCAATCGGCCCGTGCGCGCGTTGATTTTGACGCCGACCCGCGAACTCGCCGCACAAGTTGGCGAATCCGTACTGAAATACGGCGCGCACCAACAGCCGCGCTTAAAATCCGAGGTCGTCTTCGGCGGGGTAAAAATCAATCCGCAAATGATGCGCTTGCGCGGCGGCGTCGACATTTTAACCGCCACCCCCGGACGGCTATTGGACTTGGTCAGTCAAAACGCGGTCAAGCTGGATAAGGTCGAAATGCTGGTGCTGGACGAGGCCGATCGGATGCTGGACATGGGCTTCATCAAAGACATCCGCAAAATCCTGGCCTTATTGCCGAAAAAACGCCAAAACCTGCTATTTTCCGCCACGTTTTCCGCCGACATCCGCAAACTGACCGGCGATTTACTGGTCAATCCGGTCAAAATCGAAGTCGCCGTCGAAAACGCCGCCGCCGATACGATAGACCAGCGCGTGTATACGGTCAATAAAGCCGCAAAAACGGATTTGCTGACCCATCTGGTCAAAACCAAAGACTGGCAACAAGTGCTGGTGTTTACCAGCACCAAGCATGGCGCCAACAAACTCACCGAAAAACTCAACACCGCGCAGATCAAAGCGGCCGCCATTCACGGCAATAAAAGCCAGGGCGCCAGAACCAGCGCCTTGGCCGGATTCAAAGCCGGCGACATTCGGGTATTGGTGGCCACCGACGTGGCCGCGCGAGGCATAGACATAGCCCAGTTGCCGCATGTCGTGAACTTCGAGCTACCTCGCTCTTCTGCTGATTATGTACATAGAATCGGCAGAACCGGGCGTGCGGGACAAAACGGCCAGGCGGTTTCACTGGTATCCCAGGACGAATACCAAGCATTGAAACTGGTTGAAAAACTAATAGGCGCCCAAATACCTCGGGAACACGTGGACGGCTTCGCTGCTATCTAAGCCATAGTCTGCCCTGCCCTGCCCGGCATCGGGATATCGCCCCGCAGGGAACAGCAGAGGGAGTTAGCTCTGGGGCGTTAGTCGTTCGGTTAGCAACGTTGCCGGCGCAAGCCAATAAAGCCTAGCCCACCGAGCATCATCAGTGCGCTGGGCGGCAGCGGCACCGCGCTCAACGGGTCCAGCCGCAACGCGCGGCAACCCAGTTGCGGATGACAGCCGCTAGCGGCAATCTGACCATTATCGTTGATACCGGTGGCCAGCAGAATATTCCAGCCGGTACTGGTCGGGTCTATCAATTCGTTCAATTTCCAGAGCTCACCATTGGCGTAGAGAAACGCGAAGTCTTTCGGATTGGGTTTGCCGTAGCCGAATCCCATCATGCCACCGTAGTCTATCGAACTGCCGACTACCTGACCAAGGCTGTTGATACCGTAACCGTAA
>JAQTYP010000202.1 GCA_028688235.1 Methylomonas sp. | reverse complement strand
GTCTGTTGCCGAAGCATATGATCAAGTCACTGATCAACTGGGAATTTGTCAAAGGCTGGAGAGTCGGCGCGCAACTGAATTGGATAGGGGAAAGGCATCGCCCCAAAAACGATTCGCGTGTCCCTTTGCGGGGTTATTTTATCGCCGGACTGACGCTGTCCACCCAAGTCGCAAAGCCGCTCGAGTTCGTGATAAGAGCCAATAATATATTCGGGAGTCAGGCCAAGGAACCGAGTCTAAACCCTATCTTGTTGCCGGGGGATGTTCCCCTTTACGATCGTTCCGTACTAGGACAGATTAAATGGACGTTTTAACGACTGAATTGCCGCTCATCAAGGAGCATTCACTGCTGATTCCGTTGCTGGGTTCTTTGAATAGTCCGGTGAAAACGCTGACAACCATCCATCGGCAATACGGCGATCTGGTGCTGGGTCGTTTTTTTAACAAGAAACTGCTTTTTGTCTGTCATCCTGAGCACATTCAGGCCGTATATGCGCAAGAAGCCCGGGGCTTGTTAAGCCGGGATTACTTATATGAGGCAAAAAAATCATTGTTTGGTGATGGCCTCGTCAATAGCAAAGGCGACGCCTGGATACAGCAGCGGCGCCTGATGCAGCCGTTATTTACCAAGGAAGCCGTCGGTGTATGGGAGCGGGTGTTCATCCATGAAGCGGCGAACGCAAACGCCAAATTGCTTTTGGCCGCTCCCGGCAATATCAATCTTTCCGAAGTGCTGAAACGATTGATCCAGAGAATCTTTATTCAGGTCTTGACCGGACGATCCGTCGATACCTTGGCAAATAGCGAGGCTTTAATTCAAGCCATTGACGCCATCAGTAAGGGATTATTGCCACACCTGGTGGCTGAAATGATCACTAATGGCAAATTGATGAGGTTGATGCCCGGTAAAAGCCGCGCCTACCAGGCTGCGGTTGACTACCTATCGGATTTTGTCAGTCAGGAAATTATCCGGAACCAGGCTGGAGTGGAGCAGAGTTTGATTTCGGCTATGCGGCTGGCCGTCGATAGCAAGACCGGTTATCGCATGAGCAAGGCGTTTTTGACCGACGAGGCGATTAACTTGTTTTTTGCCGGACAAGACACCACCGTGAACGCACTTTCATGGTTTTTTTATTTTCTGGGTCAGAATGAAACCGTACACCATCGGGTCACGGCGGAAGTCAAAAACTATAGCGATGAGCCGTTGACTGCGGAGAGCTTGCAGAAATACACCTATACCCGAGCGACGCTCTCTGAAACCTTACGTCTATTTCCGTCGGCCGCGGCCCTTTCAACTCAAGCGATTGCCGAGATTGAGGTAGGCGGGCAGCGCATCGAAAAGCATACGATCATTATTCTGAGCATGTATGCCACCCATCGTCATCCCGCGCTTTGGGAAAAGCCCAATGATTTTTATCCGGAACATTTTTTAAGTCCTCGAGCGGATAAACGGCACAAGTACGCCTATTTCCCGTTTGGCGGCGGCTTGCACAACTGTATCGGTCGGCATTTTGCGGAACTGGAAATGATGATTGTCATTGTGACCTTGCTAAGATCATTTACCTTTAAAACCTCAGGCAATATTCGGGAGGCCGCGAGTATAACCTTGAAGCCGGCTCGGGACATTATCGCGACAGTAGGCCCTTGTTAACGTGAAGGATGATTTAGGTTCGAATGTGTTGCGTTTTTTTGCCGTTCTCGGCAGTTCTCGCCGCTTCGGAGGACTTCTCCCACTATTTCAGGAGTCATTGTCATGAATGCATTGGTAGTCACAGATCCATTCAGCGATACAGCGGCCATACAAACTCAAATGACTGCGGCAGGGTTCAATGCCGAATCCGTGGTTTACGTTAAATCAGCCAGGGCGTTGATGGATGGGTTGCTCACGCACCGCTGCGACGTTATCGTCGCTGAATACGCCGTCGCAAACATGGATATCTGGCGACTATCGACACTGATTAACTCGATGCGTTTTAGCGCTCAGGGCCGGCCCGTTTTTTTGATCAAGGATACCTGCGAGATCGATATTCCGGTCTTGCTTGCCAAGGAATATGGTTTCACGGTGGTGCCTTTACAGAGTCTGGCGGACACGCTGACTGCGGGCAGTGATCCAACTAATCGACAGTTTGGCGGATACGCTAATCCTGCCAGGCATACAGTTCTGATCATCGAGGATGATAAGGACGCCTCCTTCACCGCTTTCCATGCCCTCAAAGATCTCTACGATGTGGATGTCGCCGACGACGGTTTGTCTGGTTATGCGCTTTGGGAAGCAAAGCATCACGATCTGGTGTTGCTGGACTTGATGTTGCCCAAACTGTCTGGCGAAGACATTTTGTCCAAAATAATGGCGATCAATAAGAACCAGTCGGTGATCATCGTCACGGCATTGGATAAGCCGAAGATGCAAAACAAAATGTTGTTGAACGGTGCCAGCGAATACTTGTGTAAGCCGTTCTCTTTGGATGCGTTAAAAACGCTTTGCCAGAAATTGTTGAATAAATCCAAGCTGCTGCATCAGGCGCATTTTGCGGAATCGAAACTCAATGCGATCAGAAACTTGGTTTGGTTATTGGATTATGCGCTGAGTCAAAATGATGCCGATAGGCTCAAACAGATCATGGCTGCATTAAAAGCTTTGCTGCCCAATAATCTTACCGAAGACGAAAAAATAAACCTCATTGCCAGGGAATTTTAACGGTAAACAGCGAGCCAGTACCCGGCTCGGAAAATACACTGATGCTGCCGCCCAACAATTCGATAAACCGCTTGGTAATGGAAAGTCCCAGACCATGGCCGCCATGTTCGCGAGTCAGACTCATATCGGCTTGCCAGAAAGGTTCGAATATCAACTGCTGATATTCGGGCGGGATGCCGCAGCCGCTATCGCGGACCTGAATGATGGCGCTCGCATTCTCGTGTCGCCAGCTCAATTGAATATCCCTATCAGCGGTAAATTTACAGGCATTACTCAATAAATTGCCCACGATATGCCGTAACACCTCGGCGTCGATGGTCATCATTTCCGGTTCGCCCGTCAGCGATAATCGGTTGCGGTTGCCGGCAAGGGCGGGAGCCAGCTTCGCGGCGCATTGTTCCATCAGTGCTTTGATGTCGATGGTTTCCTGGTTTAGTTCGACTTTGTTGGCTTCCAGTTTGCCGTGTATCAGGACTTTGTTGATCAACTCGTTCAAATCCCGGGTACGCTCCAAGGCATTGGCATGGAAAGAGCGGCATAAGTCGAATTCCGCTGTTTGCGGCAAGGCAGCCTGTATCAATTCCAGATAGGCGCCAATGCTGTGTAACGGGGTTTTCATTTCATGGGAAACCAGGGTCATGATCTGGTTCTTATAGCGATTGGCGGCGCGGCTGCTATCCAGGGCGATCTTCAATTCGCTGGTACGATCGGCCACGCATTGTTCAAGAATTTGTTCGTTACGTTCGATTTTCGCCAGCATGTCATTAAAATCGGCACTCACACGCTGCATATCGGGCGGTCCCTGAAAATTGACTCGATGACCGCGAATGCCCTGGCTAACATTCGTCAATGCAGTGACTATTTCGAGCAAGGGTGCGGTAAAAATGCCTGAAAATCGCCGCACCAGCAAGAACAGGATGACCAGCGCAGCCATCACGATAAAGCCTGACACCAAGACTATTTGCCGCATGAAGGCATCCAGATCCTGTTTGGACACCACCAGTTCGACGTAGCCCAAATAATCGTCGTCTTGATAAAGCGGGGCATAAAAACACCAGGCATCATCGGAATTGCGAACTTGAGTCTGCACGATAGGCGATGCGGGCAAATGGCATGCGAAGGCTTTGTGATTGGAAGACGCTATTAACGCATGTGGGTTTTCGAATACGGAGGCTTTTAATACATTCCTATCGCCGGCATAGGTTTGAACAATGTCCTGTGAGACCGTGGTGGCGTGCAGAATGACACTGTATTTGACTGAGTTTGCAAAGGTGAGGGTGTAAGCCTTCCAGTATTGGCGGGTATAGTTGCTGGTATATTGGTAGGCTGCAAAGTACAGCGAGGCGACGATCAGCATGCCCGCCATCGCCACCGAGATCAGCACGACCAAATCGTAACGTTGCCGAAAGTCGAAGCGGTTAAGGGCGTCGAATAGCCGTTTCATTCGAGTACCAGCGAAAACGCGCTTAGCACAGACGGATCGAAATGCATATCCATATGCTGAGCGACGCGTTGGTTTAAGGCAACGTCGACTTTTTTCATCGGCTCGTAAGTCACTGTTTGCTGGTTAGCCATGTCGCCCAATTGCTCTCCCAAGGCGAGCAGGTTCGGATTGAAGGTCATGAGCACCCCGTATTCCAAATGCGATAGATTGGTGGAGAGCAGTGCGATATTTTTGCGCCAGGCTATGTTGGACGCTTCGTAGAGTATGTCTTTTGGGATGTCGGCGGGTATCAAAATGGCGTCTTCAGGCGTGGCATCGTGCTCCAGTAATTCTCCGAGGATGCGCATAGTGGTTTTCATATCATTCCCCGTCCGGACAGTAAGCAGCGGTTTCGAGGTCGTTGCAGAGGAGTCTTGCTGCAGGATGAGGTGGGAGCTGTTTTCGACGATGAATACCTGTCTAATGCGTGGAGTCAGGCGCTGTAAGTGCGATGTCAATATTTGGCTGTCTAGCCTCAGGCTCACGCCATGAGATTCGGCATGATCGAAATACACCAAGCCAAGAAGGGATTGACTTCGATAAGGACTTTGTTTGATAAATTCGGCTGCTTGATTGCCCAAGGCGATGATAATGTCGGGGTGGAGGCGGTCAATGCTTGGCTTTATGTCGGCTAGGCGTGCCGTTTCCGGAATTGCTACGGCGTCGATCCGTTTTACTCTGGTTTTAATGCCTTTAATCGTCGTGGCGTAAATCGAACTGATTGGCGGGGCTGCGGCGGGGTAGAGCACTAAAACATGCGGCTCTTCGGCAATTGCGCTGCAAGAAATCAGGATGAGCCAGAGGCACAGCAGTGCTTTAGAGATCCTTGCATTCATCGACTTGTTTTAGGCTCTTTAACTCTCGGATAAAAGGTCTTGGGTCGACGCCGGACAGTAACTTCTTGCGCCAATATTTCGCTGAGTCTGCGCCTTCTTTCCATAGCACGATGGCTTGTATCGTTTTTCTGCAAATATCGGCTGCTGTATGAGCGGGAATGGCCGGATCGCTGATCCTGTGTAGGTCAATCGCTCTTAAAAGCCCACTGACCGGATCTTCAAGGCCGTTTCGGGTTTCTCCCCGGCAATCATTCAAGCGCGATAAAAAATCCTTAACGTCTTTATTAATGCCCAGCATCAGTAACGCGCCGCCAAGCACCCCGGATACGTAGATTTCGGATTTGGGTTTTAAGCTATCGATCAATCGCAATTCTTCACTGAACAAATGAATGGCTTTTTGAGCATTGATTTCCTCCTTTTCCCAAACAAATCGTTTGTCTTGTAGCGAGCGGGGTCTGCCTCTGAGGGCGATATTCAAGGCTTCGAGGATAAAGCCGTCTTTTAAGCGGTCGGAGGTAAATTCCAGGCCTAAGTCGGCGTAAATAAGCTTCACTGTTTCGTTGGGCGCTACGCTTTTCATGCGCCTATTTTGCGCTTCGGTATTGAGCGCCGAGAAATCTTGCTCCGACAAATCGATGACCTGAGCGATCAGGTAGCCGGGCGGTGGTGTGTTGCCGGACAGCCAGTCTTCTTTCCGCTGTTTGCCAGTCAATTTGTAAAGGGTGTCGCCCACTTTCACGACGACAACCAGCATCGAGTAAGCGGACAGGCTGCTCGCGTGTTTGAGCGTTAGTACGGTATTTTCTGTCTGAGCATCCGCAAAAGAAAACAAGACGGGTTCTTTGATGGCTAACCATTCCTGGAAGGAAAGGCTAGTCAAAGTAAAGCCTGCAGCGGTATCGGTGTGCAATAAATTCATTAAACGTAAATTATCGTCTTGATATATAAATTTAAGTCAATGATAAATAAAATAAAATAAGATAACGATTTTTTATAAAAAAAATCATCGTAATTCTATACTTTTAATTTAGAGATAGCGATGGTATTTTAGCCTCAAGTACCGAACGACGGCAACGGCGTGTGTCAGGCTAACGAAGTGCATTAACGCGTCAATCTTGAATGCCTGTCGATGGCGAGATGGTTGAGTCATGATTAAAATTACGATAGTCAGTACGAAGGGTGGTGTTGGAAAAACCACGCTGACGGCTAATCTGGGCGGCATTTTGGCCGACTTTGGCTATCGTGTGCTTTTGATCGACGCCGATCCTCAGCCCACTCTGTCTAGTTACTACCGGATCCGGCAACGTGCCGAACATGGCTTACAGCATTTTCTGGTTAACGCCACCGTCGATACCGTCATCAGCCATACCAGTATCGATAATCTCGACATCATTCTGTCCGATGATCCGCAGGGCAAGTTGCGGGACTGGATTCGCGATACGGTCGATGGCCGCGTCCGGCTTAAATACAGTTTGATGCAGTTGGAAGCGCGTTACGATTTTGTGTTGATCGATACCCAAGGTGCGGTAGGAC
>JAQTYP010000201.1 GCA_028688235.1 Methylomonas sp. | reverse complement strand
TTCCGATCCGGACGCCAAATTCGACAAAGTCATCGAATTCGATGCCGCGACGATCATTCCGCAGGTCAGCTGGGGTACGTCTCCCGAGATGGTATTGCCTGTCGATGCCAACGTGCCAGATCCTGCGCAAGAAACAGACCCGGTCAAACGCCAAAGCATAGAGCGCGCGCTGCAATATATGGGCTTGCAGGCCGGACAAAAAATCACCGACATCAAATTGGATAAAGTCTTCATCGGCTCCTGCACCAACTCGCGCATCGAAGACTTACGCGCGGCCGCCGCCGTGATCAAGGGCCGTAAAAAGGCCGATTCTGTAAAACAAGTGTTGATCGTACCCGGCTCCGGTTTGATCAAACAACAAGCCGAAGCCGAAGGCTTGGACAAGCTCTTTACCGCCGCCAATTTCGAATGGCGCGAACCGGGTTGCTCGATGTGTCTGGCAATGAACGCCGACCGCCTGGAAGCCGGCGAACATTGCGCATCGACCTCGAACCGCAATTTCGAAGGCCGCCAAGGTTACGGCGGACGCACTCACTTGGTCAGCCCGGCGATGGCCGCCGCAGCGGCTATCGCTGGCCACTTTGTCAATATCGCAGAGGAAGTTTAATCATGCAGGCCTTTACTACTTTGACCGCCTTGGTTGCGCCGTTGGACAGAGCCAATATCGACACCGACGCCATCATCCCCAAGCAGTTTTTGAAATCCATTCGCCGCGCCGGTTTCGGCCCGTATTTGTTCGACGAATGGCGTTATCTGGATCATGGCGAGCCTGAGATGGACTGCAGCAACCGCCCCTTGAACAAGGACTTCGTGCTGAACCAGCCGCAATATAAAGGTGCACAAATCCTGTTGACCCGTGAAAACTTCGGTTGCGGCTCGTCACGCGAACACGCGCCATGGGCTTTGGAGGATTACGGCTTTAGAGCCATCATCGCCCCGAGCTTTGCCGATATTTTCTATAACAACTGCTTCAAAAACGGCATTCTGCCTATCGTATTACCTGCCGAAACCGTAGACTCTTTATTCAACGAGTTGACAGACGGCTATAGTCTGACCGTCGATTTGCAGAGTCAAACCATCACTACACCTGGCGGCCAAAGCATACCTTTTGCCGTCGACGAAACCCGCCGTTACCGCTTGTTGAACGGTTTGGACGACATCGGCTTGACGCTACAGCACGCCGACAAGATCAAGGCTTACGAAGCAGAACGCGCCAAACGGGCGCCATGGCTGTTTCAAAACGCCTAATTTCTGACCGGAATCAAACAGGGGCAGGTGTCTTTCGGATATAAACTCCTGTTTGAACTCGAGGGCGAAGGCATTCGCCGTTACCTTACGTTTGATTAAGATTGATAGATGCCAAAAAAAATCGCAGTGTTATCTGGTGACGGCATAGGCCCGGAAATTGTCGCCGAAGCCCTGAAAGTACTGAACTTCCTGAATAGCGACATGAGCCTGGGTTTAAGCTTCGAAACCGCCCTGGTCGGCGGCGCGGCTTACGACGCTTTCGGCACGCCGCTGCCGCAAACGACGTTGAATCTGTGCAAAAATGCAGACGCCGTACTGCTCGGTGCGGTCGGCGGTCCGAAGTGGGAACCGCTGGCGCACGCCATCAGACCGGAGCGCGGTTTGCTGGGCATACGCTCGGAACTGAATTTATTCTCGAATTTGCGCCCGGCCATTCTGTATCCGCAATTGGTCCATGCCTCCACGCTTAAACCTGAAGTGGTGTCGGGACTCGATATCATGATAGTTAGGGAACTAACCGGCGGCATTTATTTCGGCCAACCCCGTGGAATCCATGTCGCCGAAAGCGGCGAAAAAGTCGGCATCAACACCAAGATTTACAGCGAATCCGAGATTCGCCGCATCGCTCATTCCGCCTTCAAGATCGCACAAAAACGTCATAAAAAGCTGTGTTCGGTCGATAAAGCCAATGTGTTGGAAGTCACCGAATTGTGGCGCAACGTAATGACCGACGTCGGCAGGGAATATCCCGACGTGCAGTTGAGCCACATGTATGTCGACAATGCCGCGATGCAGTTGGTACGCGCACCCAAGCAGTTCGACGTGATCGTCACGACCAACCTGTTCGGCGACATTCTGTCCGATATTGCCGCGATGTTGACGGGCTCTATCGGCATGTTGCCGTCGGCGTCGCTGGACGTCAACGGCAAAGGCATGTACGAACCCATACACGGCTCCGCGCCCGACATCGCGGGCCAAGGTATCGCCAATCCGCTAGCGACTATCCTTTCGGCGGCGATGATGCTGCGCTATACCTTTAACCTGGCCGAAGCCGCCCAGCGTATAGAGCAAGCAGTCGATACCGCGCTGGATACCCACGTCAGAACCGCCGATATCTACTCCGAAGGCATGACCAAGGTCAGCACTTCGGAAATGGGCGATGCAATACTTAACGCTTTATAAGGATGAAAACCATGTCCAAAACTTATGATGTCGCCGTCGTCGGCGCGACCGGCGCCGTCGGCGAAACAATGATAGCCATACTGGAAGAACGCAACTTTCCGGTAGGAAACGTTTACGCCTTGGCCAGCGAACGCTCGGCCGGCAAGCGCATTCCGTTTAAAGGCAGCTCGCTGGTCGTCCAAGACTTGGCGACTTTCGATTTTTCCAAGGTACAGATAGGCCTGTTCTCGCCGGGTGCTTCCGTTTCGGCCGAATATGCACCGAAAGCCGCCGCTGCCGGCTGCGTGGTGATAGACAATACCTCACAATTCCGCTACGACGACGACATCCCGCTGGTGGTGCCGGAAGTCAACCCCGAGAAAGTTGCCGATTACAAAAATAGAGGCATCATCGCCAATCCGAATTGCTCTACGATACAAATGCTGGTGGCCTTGAAACCGATCTACGATGAAGCCGGCATCAGTCGCATCAACGTCGCCACCTACCAAGCCGTCTCGGGAACAGGCAAGGAAGCCATCGAGGAGTTGGCGACGCAAACCGCCAACTTGTTGAACGCCAAACCGGTTACACCCAGCGTCTATCCGAAACAAATCGCATTCAATTGCTTGCCGCAGATCGACGTGTTTATGGACAACGGCTACACCAAGGAAGAAATGAAAATGGTCTGGGAAACCCGCAAAATCATGGGCGACGACAGTATTCTGGTGAATCCGACCGCAGTACGCGTCCCGGTGTTCTTCGGCCACTCGGAAGCGGTGCATATCGAGACCAAGCGCAAAATATCGGTAGACAGAGTTAGAGAACTACTGGCTGCGGCCCCCGGCGTGACAATCGTCGACGAACGCGTAAACGGCGGCTATCCAACCGCCGTCACCGAATCATCCGGTCATGACGACGTTTATGTCGGACGTATACGCGAGGATATCTCGCACCCCAACGGCATCGATTTGTGGGTGGTCGGCGACAACGTCAGAAAAGGTGCGGCACTTAACAGTGTGCAAATAGCGGAGGTGCTGGTAAAAAATTACATCTAGTCTAAGATTAGCAAGCGACTTTAATACGTCTGTCCGATAGTGTCGAGGTAATCCCAGTGAAGGAAAAGAGTGTGAAACATTTAACTAAAACGTTAGCGGTTGTATCGTTATTAGTACCGATACCAGCAAAACCGTTAGGGATTGGCGATATTGCGTTGCATTCTGCCCTGAATCAAAAACTTAACGCCGAAATCCACCTGCATTTGGCACCCGGCGAAAATCCCTCCGACATATCGGTTCGCTTGGCACCTCCCGAAAAATTCGACAAGGCAGGCGTTCCTTGGAGCTATTTTTTATCGAAAATCAAATTCAAAACGGTAGAACTAGCCGACGGCTCGGTCTTGATTAAGGTCACGTCGAACGAGGCGGTATCCGAGCCTGCATTGAATTTTCTGATGGAAGTCATCTGGCCCCAAGGTAGCCAGTTCCGCGAATTTACCGTCTTGCTCGATCCACCCGAGGGCTACCATCCGCCAGCCATTCCAAGCATAGCACCCCCGACTTATCAGATTGAGCCCATAGATGAGTATGAAAAACCGGCACGTAAGCCCCGAACCAGCAAACGCCGAGTAGCCAAGACCGAAGTTGCGTCCCACATTGGCCCGCAAACGCCAACCAGCGGCGAATACGGCCCGGTGAGACAGTCCGATACCTTATGGGCCATCGCCAAACAGCTGGGCAACGAACGCGGCGTTCCTCTCAATCAGATGATGAACGCATTATTCAGAGCCAATCCCGATGCGTTTAACCGCGGCGATATCAACGCGTTGAAAGCCGGCGTCAATTTGAATATCCCGGAAACCGATGCCATCCTGCAAGCAGGTAAGGCAGTCGGCGAACCCAAAACCGCTCCTAAGGAAACACCCCCCTCCAAAGCACTGGAACTCGTTGCCCCCGTAGACACGAAAGTTACCGATTCAGCCAAAAT
The DNA here is from genome assembly GCA_028688235.1 of Methylomonas sp. Classification (GTDB taxonomy): domain Bacteria; phylum Pseudomonadota; class Gammaproteobacteria; order Methylococcales; family Methylomonadaceae; genus Methylomonas. Next base: position 2,175 of record JAQTYP010000201.1, on the reverse strand, counting down.
CGACGAACATGTCAAACCCGGCACGGGCATCGAAGGAGCCCCAGGCACCGGCAAAGACATCGAATTGCAAGATCGCATCGACCGACTCGAACAGCAGCTGAACATGATGCAGCAGTTAATGGCATTAAAAGACCAGCAACTTGCCGCCTTACAAAGCAAGGATGTCGAAGCGGCGCAAAAAGCGGCCGACACTGCCAAAACCATTGAGGCGGAGCAAGTCCCCGGCCCTGAAGCGGTAGAACAACAAGCCATCACTCCAACCACGCCGGTTCAGCCTGCACCCGAAGTACCACCTACCCCGGTTCCTGCTCCTACCCCGACGCCTGCTCCCGTGCCGCCAAGCCCGCCCAAACCTGTGCCGGTTTCTGTTCCGGCGAAACAGGAAGATAGCGGCCTATTTTCCTCCCCTGCCTATTATTTGACTTTCGGTGGCCTCGGGGCCGGTATGCTGGGCATGCTGGGCTGGTTATGGTGGCGTAAGCAAAAAATCGAAGAGGAGACCATCACCGACAGCATGTTTGCATCGGCCAGCCAAATCAGATTACCCGATGCCGACAGCTTATCCGTGCCTGTCATGGACGTGGGCGGCAGCGGCGCATACGATGTCGGCACAGTGGGTGAAAGCTCTTTCATCAGCGACTTCACCCCTAGCGATTTCGAAGCCTTCGACACCGATCAAAGCGAAATCGACCCCATGTCGGAAGCCGACGTCTATCTGGCCTATGGCCGTTACCAACAGGCCGAGGATTTGATTCGTCACGCCATATCGGAACACCCCGATAAAGACGATTTCAAACTGAAATTACTTGAGATTTACTACGCCAACGAGGATAAAGACCGTTTTGCCGCTTATGCACAAGAACTGGTCGATGCCGGCAAAAACGCCGACCGGCCGTTCTGGACAAAAGTCTCGGACATGGGCAAAGAAATCGTTCCGGAATCGACGTTATTCGGCGGAGCTCCCGCGGCCAAACGGGAAATGCCGGTACCGCCCCCTCCAAAATCGCCCGCTATCGAATTGGAAGAGAATCTGGCATTCGAGACCGAAGCTTTCGATCAGGAGCCATTGGATTTGGAAGCACCCAGATTGCCCGACCTGGATTTAATGGATGAAGTCGACGCAGAGTTGACCCAGTTCCATCAGGCCGCATCCGAAGAAGCCGAAACAGACAACAGCAGCCTGGATTTCGATCTGAGTTCATTCTCGCAAAAAACTGATTCACCAAAAACTGACTCCAACGCTGCACTAGCCGACATCGAATCGATTGATTTCGACCTAGGCAAACATCAGGCTGAAACGCCGCCAGCCCAGGACAACGAGCAAAACATTAACGAAACTCTGGAGAGCTTCGATTTCAACTTTGATCTGGAAGATGAGAAACCCTCCGAGGACAGCCTAGCATTCGAAGCCATAAAGACTCCTAAAGCGGATGCCTTGGACACGGAAAGCCTGGAAAGCTTCGATTTTTCCGATTTCCAAAGCGCTGAAGCGGAAGATAAAGCAAGCGCAAGCATCAAGCAACCTGACTTTACTGGCTCCGGCGCCTCTGACGAGTTCGAATTCAATTTTGACTTCGAAGCGCCTAGCAGCAAACACGGTGATGAGGAAATTGATCTAGGCGTTTCGGATTTAACCGACATGGATGAATACGAAACTAAAATTGACCTAGCCAAAGCCTATATCGACATGGGAGATGCGGAAGCCGCCAAATCCATCGCCGAAGAAGTATTGGAAAAGGGCAACCAAGAGCAAAAACAAGCCGCTCAGGCCATACTGGACGAATTGGCCTAGCATTCCCTCACCCCATCCGGATAAGAACGGGCAATGCCCGTTCTTTTTTGCCCAACGCATGCCGGAACCAGTCAGGTGATCGATATTGCTTGCCGACCGTGTTTGCCATAGCGTCGAAAAATAGCAATCCCGTAAAATCCGCACGAAGGTATGAAGCTGAGTTGAGCAACTTGTCCGCTCAACCGAAACTTATGCTCCCTAGGTATAAGCAAGCGTTAAGAAAACTTAGGAAGAATCAGCCTCGACCGAAACCTTCGAGGAGAAGCTGATATGTTCAAGACTGCAATAATTTTGATCGCCGGTGCGTTATGTTCCTCGGCGGCATTTGCTGATCACCGGGAATGGGGCCACCATCATCATAGACATCACCATCATGGCCATCG